>NZ_JAWRYM010000304.1:0-304 GCF_046534555.1 Bacillus sp. SIMBA_074
GGCCCAGGCCGCCGCGGAGGCGCTCGCCCGCGTGCTGCCGACCGGCGCCCCGCTCACCCCGCTGCTCGGCCAGGGGTCGGAGGTGGCGGCCGGCGCGCAGGCGGTCGTCGCGACGTTCGTCGGCGCCGTCTCGGCCGACCTGGCCGTCGTGCTGCTGGAGGCTCCGCAACTGGTGGACGAGGGGGCCGACGGTTCGCCGGTCGTCTCCCTGCAGGACGTGCTGCAGCCGGCCCTGGAGGCGGCGAGCGACACGCTCGGCGCCGGCGTGCTGGATGACGCGCGGGTGCAGGATGCCGCGGAGCTG
>NZ_JAWRYM010000305.1:0-304 GCF_046534555.1 Bacillus sp. SIMBA_074
TTGGGTTTAATATCGTTTTGTTTAGATGCGATGAATTGAACCCTCTCGGCGACCACTTCAGTAACATATACATTTTTACCCTCTTGATTTTCGTATCTCCTTGTCTGTATTCTGCCTGTGATACCGATTAAGGCACCCTTTTTACAGTACTGAGCAGTATTTTCAGCAGACCTTTTCCATATGATGCACTGTACAAAGTCCGCCTCATATTCACCAACAGTATTACGGAAGTTCCGGTTGACTGCTAACGTTATATTGGAAACAGCCTTGCCGTCTGGTGTGTATCTTAATTCGGGATCCTTCG
>NZ_JAWRYM010000306.1:0-304 GCF_046534555.1 Bacillus sp. SIMBA_074
GCCCTTCTCATAAGAGAAGGGCTCTATTATTAACCTTCAAATAACACTTCCATAAATCGTCGATTTCTTTTTAAATTTTTTCAGTGCCTTCTTTAATAAATGTGATGTTTCCCTCCTACCATGTTCCCTCTTCAAATAATATTATTACCGTTAGTACTTTTATAAAAATAATTAATTCCAGCCCACAATATAGATTACTCCTAAGTTTTCTAAGTTGAGGGAGGGTTATTTTACCATCCAATGGTTTTACGATTAAACAAAGGAATATAAGTTTGTGAGTTATTCACTTCACAATATAATAGAT
>NZ_JAWRYM010000307.1:0-303 GCF_046534555.1 Bacillus sp. SIMBA_074
GTTCGCTTCAAAAAATAGAAGCACCCTTTGGAGTGGCAATCTAAAGTTTTTTAAAGGGAATCTTTGCAAGCTAGCTTCGTCCCAAAAAACAAAGCCGCTGATGAGGAAAGAGGAGAAAATAGCGAGAGCTCTTTGGGATACCAACCGAGGCGCAGAGGAAAAAACGAAACAAGCCTTTAAGCGTCCACCTCTGAGAGACCCCTTGAAACATCCTCTTTGGACGCGGTTTCGTTTTTTCCTCGGAGCTGGGCTCGGACACTCCCAGCTAGTATCCCAAGAAGCTGGAGCGTTTTCTCCTCTTTC
>NZ_JAWRYM010000308.1:0-303 GCF_046534555.1 Bacillus sp. SIMBA_074
GGAGCGCACCCTGGAGGGCATCCGCGCTCTGCGCACCTCCGATCAGCCGTACCTCAGCGTCTTCGCCCACTCCTACGGCTCGACGGCGGCACTGATGGCGCTCGAACGACACTCGGTGACGGTCGACGCGCTCGCACTGATGGGATCGCCGGGGAGCACCGCTCAGTCGGTGGCGGGTCTCTCTGTCACCGGCGGCAACGTCTTCGTGGGGGAGGCCCCCCTCGACCCGGTCGTGGACAGCGCCTTCTTCGGCAGCGACCCCGGCTCTCCCTCGTACGGGGCGAAGAAGATGGGCGTGAGCGG
>NZ_JAWRYM010000309.1:0-302 GCF_046534555.1 Bacillus sp. SIMBA_074
CGGACGGCGAGCCGTTCGCCGAGCCGGTACAGCTGGTTGTCCCAGCCGTCGGAGACCAGTCGCAGCTCGCCGCGCAGGTCGGGGTGCTGCTCGGACAGCAGCCGGCCGACCAGTTCGGCATCGGTGTCGATGTCGGCGGCGGGTGTGTCGGTCACCGCTCGAACGTAGCAGAATGAGCGTGCGAGCCGACACGCGCGCTATTAAGCTGCACCAGACGCGCCTATCGCGCAGATTCTGTGCGCACATCGCCAAACGTCTGCGGGTTCCGTGTGAAAGCATATCCGTCGGAGGTTCCATGACTG
>NZ_JAWRYM010000060.1:0-8064 GCF_046534555.1 Bacillus sp. SIMBA_074
GAGAATTTTAAAGAATTAAGGACTAGTCTATTAAAAAAAATCACTGACGAAGTATAACTTTTTACTTCCTAAATCGAGAATTATGTGAACATGAAAATCCCCCAGTCAAACAATCTGGAGGACTTTTTTATGGTTTGTTCTTGTCTTTTGGTCCTGCATTTGCTTTTTGGCTAGAGTGCTGGCTCGTCGTGTGGGGGCGAAACCCCACGTATTACGTATCTATTTTTTGAATAAGGACTATTTTGGAACGAATGATCTAAGCGGTTCGGCTCGTATACTTGCTTGTCCAAGTCGAGAACCATTGCTTTGCTTTTTGTCTGTCGGCTTGGCGAGAAAAGCACACGAGCCGAAAAAAGTTTTGCAAGGACAATATTAAAAAGAAAAGGCAATAGCCTTTAGGTGAGGATAAACGAACCGACTTTTTGATATTGAGGGTGGAGATTTTTGAGTGGTTTTCTCAAAAATACAACCCGTTCCTTGCGGAACTTTTAGCCCTATATATAAGAGTGAGAAGAGCAAAGTGAAGAAACTCAGTAATAGCAAGGTTTTGAGAGGGGGGGGGTGTTCGAAAATTCGAACACAGGTGTTCGAAAAAAGGTACACCTAAAAAATGGAAAATCAACAAAAAAAGAAGATGTCAATAGTGACATCTAAAATAAATAAATCGGTAAATTATGTTTTTTCTTATCTCCATCTACTTTAAAGTTTCTAAGAGACTTCTTAAAAATCTTCATAGTAGCCTTATCTACCCCATCTTTAGGAGAACAACATAGAATATTAGGATTCACAAACCATGTACGAGAACTACAAATACGTCCATCATCAGTTGTCATTCCTGATTCTGCAACTGCTAAAATTCCCTTTTCTAATAACCCATTCATTAAAACAGAAAGATTACTTCTACCTTTCCCTAACTTTTTTGCTAAATAACTCGGTGTAGCTGCATCTGCATCTATTTCGTCTGAATCTTCATCTGAACATTCAACTAAAATATTAGTTTTAAATTCTATGTATGGTATTAAGTCAATTAAAAAAGCTTTTTCAGCATTTGTCAGATATCCAATTTTACATAAATAATTAATATTATCAGTAATTATCTGCACAAATCTCACCCGATCTGTAGGTTTTTTCTTTTTCCCTATAAAATACTCTTCCCCACCAGACATTTTACTTAATACTTGTAGCATAATGACTCTTTCTTCTTCAGAAAGTCCACCACTACCTTCAAGTTTTTCATAAATGCTATTAATCTTACTATCTCTTTCTTTTGCCTTTTTTTCAGCTCGTCCGAAATCAATAATTTTCTTTGTCATATCTAGGTTAATTCCTCCTTAATTGAGGGAATCAACAAAAACACCTATTTTTTGCTATTTGATTATAAATCAAATTATGATAATCTATAATCAGATAAGTGAAGTTTAGGTATTTTCGTAGAATACCCTATGAAAAGAGTCATGTTACCGCATGGCTCTTTTTTTCATTCTATCACGTTTTCAATAACCTTAAAGATAAAAACAAAGTTTCCTTACTATTTTACCGCTCCATGTCCAATCCACGATGTCTATTCATTTCTTTTTTATGCTCACGTTCAAATTGATTATCTATTCCCTTACTATCCAATTCATTTTTAATAATCCCTCTAAACACCTTAAATTGCTCTTTAAAAACTTTTTTTGTTTGTACATACAAAACTCTTATATTCGTCTGTAGACCCTTTATATGAGCTTTTAATGAGCTGATTTCTCTATTTAATACACCAACTTCTTTTTGCAACTTACTTTTTTCTTGTTTCAACGTTCGATTTTCTTTCATCCAACCCTCTGCATGAGCTTTTAAACTTTCATTTTCTTTCACAAAATCTGTTTCTCTCAAACGCTCATAATCTTTTTTAATAATAACGGCTGCATTCACTTGCTTTGTTAATTCTTGATATTGTTCTGATGATAACACATAATTTCTTGTCTGTTTCTTCGTGATTTCAGCTTTTCCAAACATTTTATCCTGTACTTCTACTACTACTTCTTTACGTAAAAATGGAATTTTAACAGATTCATCTGGCACTTGATTTATAGCACTATCAAATTCTTTTTGTTTCTTTTTTAACTTTTTTTCTAATTCTAAATAGCGATGACTTATGAATTGAAATTTATCATTTTCATTTTTTATTTGTTGTTCTACTTCTTTTAATTCTTTGTATTTATCCACTACATCACTTTCCATACGTTTTCTCACTATCTGTAATTTTTCTACTTTTTCTTCAGTATCTTTCAAATGATGATCAACAGTTTGTAATTGCATTTCTTTTTCTTGTACTTGATTTTCAATAATTGATTTCGTTTCTGCATATTCCTTGTATTGACGGACTTTCATGTACTTATGTGAACCTACATTCGCACGTTCAAAATTCGGAATATGTTCTTTAGCCAATTGCTCAATATAGGCCGTTTCTAATGCTCTCCAATGTGCAATTAACTTTCTTCCTGTACCTTCTACACCTTGTTGTTGCAAAGCTTTATCCATTCCGACACGCCTCGTTAATCCTCGACTACTTTCGAAATTTGGTACATAGTTAATATGTAAATGCGGATTCGCTTCATCATCATGTAAAACCATGTTATAAGCTGCTAGATTAGGATTTCGCTCTTGAAACGCCTCAGCATACTGTTTTAACGCTTCCTTTTTGGCTTCCCTATATTTCGAGTCGTCTTTACCTTCCCCAATCGCTACAACCAATTCTCGTTGCTCATGCGTCTTATCGTCTTTATGTATTTTGTCATAATAATCATCAATTTTACGGTCATTCCGTTTTTGTTTCTCGTTATACTTGTCCACTGCTTCTTGAAAGACATCCTTGTATACACTTCGGATGTCCTTTTGAACAAAATAGATATTCTCGTCTAGCCTGGCTGGATCTATTCCAGGATTCCCATGAATATTTTCTCTGTTATTGTGGCTTAATGAACTTTGGTGAGATTGATTAAATGAGATAGACCCCAACATAAAGTGCCACCACTTTCCCTAGATTAATTGATACAATAAGTTTAGCAAGGCGACGAAATTGTGTCAATTGACGTAACCCTATACTTATTTTGACGCTAACGCATCAAAATCAATAGGGGTCTGCGACGCCTTTCGGCTCCACCGAGCCATACCCAGTATGGCAAAAACCTCGGACTTTGTCCGAACCTACAAGGGGAACTCTTCCCCTTGACCCCCTCAATCGAACTCCCCAACCCCTCAATCCTTGAGGGGCTCCCTCGCCAGTTGGCAGGCCAAAACGATTAACGTTTTGACAAACCAAGAGGGTCGCATAGTGAGTGTGTCAACTCCTTATCCTCCCGTACCCTTTCGGGTTCGGTCCGGTACCGTTGACACACACCATGCAATCACCTTTTATCTATTTCAGCTGTACTAAACAGTACAGTAACAAATAATAAAAAGAACCTTGCATAAGCAAGATTCAAAAAAACAAAGGAGATCGTACATGTGTATCTTTGCCTATCCCCTCGAAATGGAGGAAAAGCAAGTGAACTATTAACAAAATCTTTATAAATAAAGGATTTTAACTTCTTTTTGAAATGAAAAATTCTAGATTTATAGCTATGTGACTGAACCTCTAAAATCAAAAAAATTAAATATTATTTATCAAATAAATGAGTTAACATACCTTTACGATTTTCTAAAAAATATTTTGTAACCTGATAATGGTTAGTCATTTCATAATCTATTTCTTCTATACATTTACCATCAAAACTAAAAATAGTTGCCTCTGGATAACCTAATAAAATTGGAGAATGGGTGGCTATGATAAATTGTATGTTATTTTTTGAAGAAAGATCATAAAGTATTTTTAATAATACTAATTGCCCAGAAGGAGAAAGAGCTGCTTCAGGCTCATCTAGCAAATATAAAGCATCACTACTATTAAAACGATTTTTAAACAACGATAAAAAAGATTCACCGTGAGATTGCTCATGAAGAGAAATCCCTCCATATGATTTATAAACATCTTCTTCTGTTTGTTCATTTAATTCATCTAAATAAGATGCAAAATTATAAAAAGATTCCGCTCTTAAAAAAAAACCATTTGTTACTTTTGGAAACCATGATAAACGAATACATGAGCTTAAAACAGATACATCAATATTATCAACATTAACATTATTACGATTACCACCATTCAAGTTAAACCCACAATTATCTGCAATAGACTCTAATAATGTCGATTTTCCAGAACCATTTTCTCCTACAAAAAACGTTACATTATTTTTAAAGTTGAGTTCATCTAAATTTTTTATTACAGGAACACAAAAGGGATAATTCTTATAAGAACTAATTTTCTCTTTAAGTAAAGTAACTTTTTTTAAAAATATAACGAATCACTCCTCCAAACAAAATTAATATTAATATAATAAACTCACAAAATAATATATATCTTTTATTATTCAATGCTATCAATAGATTTAAAAGCGTTAATTATACCATACCCATATTCATTAAAATTGCCTAATCTATCTGTATTTTTTTGTAATACCCCTCTAACTTGCTGATTAGTTAATAATGGATCTTTTTCCATTATTAACGCAGCTAAACCAGTAACATAAGCAGCTGCCATAGAACTTCCACTATCTTTAATGTAATCTCCATTAAAAGAAGTACTCAATATATCTGTCCCTGGTGCCATCAATTCTAATTCTTTCCCTCTACTAGAAAATTCCCATCTTTTATTTTCTTCATCAAGAGCTCCCACTGAAATAACACTATCATATTTCG
Organism: Bacillus sp. SIMBA_074; assembly: GCF_046534555.1. Lineage (NCBI taxonomy): Bacteria > Bacillati > Bacillota > Bacilli > Caryophanales > Bacillaceae > Bacillus > Bacillus sp. SIMBA_074. Next base: position 4,774 of record NZ_JAWRYM010000060.1, read on the forward strand.
CTGGAATCATAACTGAATCTTCATTAAAATATCCTTTATTTCCAGCTGAAGATACTAATAAAATTCCTTTTTGATAAGCTAATTCAGCTGCTTTTTCAAATGATACTGATTCTTGAGTTCCATTAATACTCATTGAAATAATTTTTATGTGATTATTTATTGCCCAATCAATACCTTTAATAACATTACTATACTTACCATTGCCGTCTTTATCTAACGCTTTAACACTGTATAAATCAATACCTGGTGCTACACCTATTATCCCTTTATTATTATCAAGAGCTCCAACTATTCCAGCTATATGTGTTCCATGTCCATTATCATCATTATAGCTAGTTGTATAATCCAAAAATGAAACACCCCCAACAACGCGTAAATCTTCATGAGAAATATCAATCCCTGTATCTATAATAGCAACAGGTACATTTTTTCCAGTAATCCCATACTTATTATGAACATCAGGAACCTTAATCTTTTCAACTCCCCAAGGGATATTTTGTCCCAAAAACTTAGACATAGAAGATTGGTATCCCAAATTTTGATTAGACATTTTAATATTTTTATCATTTTCTATTCCTTCAACCGAATCATTTAAAACTAAATGATCTATAGCGTCAGTTGGTATTTTAGCTTTTACTACTGGTAAATTTTCATATATCTCTAAAATTTCACCTTTAGAATCAAAAATTAATTCTTTATTAACTCTATCTTTAAAAGTAATTAAAACTGTAGAATTTTTATCTTCATTTTCAGCAAATACAATGCCATTTATATTTATAATACCTAAAAATAATATAAAAAATGTTATAAAACAAATTATCTTTTTATACATATAAAAACCTCCTAAAAAAAGAACAATTAAAAAGAAAAAATCTTTAAAATTGTCCTTTTTTAATTTTATTTAATTGATCTAACAAATAAGTACAAATTTCAATATGAATCCCTTGTTTTTTTAAACTCATTAATAAATATTGAATTTCAAAATTTTGTGAGCATAGAATTCTAACATAAGATTCAAATTCCTTTACATTGGGTAACACATTTTTATACAAGGTATCATTATTAATACCTAAATCCTTAAACATATCCTTATCTTTTTCACTTTGCACAGAAAAAACTTCAAATTTCTCATCAATTTCCTTCTTTAAACGATAAGAAAATACATTTAAAACTTTTAAAATACTATTCACCTGTGTTTCATTTAAATCATGATTTAAGGCAAACATAAAAAATAGAAACTCATCACCATTAACCATTGTTTGAAGAAGTTTATTTTGATATTTCAATAACTGAACTTCTTTTACTAAATCAACCATATTTCCCTCCTACTAATATTTTTCAAATTATGATAAGAGATAGTTTATAGTTTTCTATCCTTAAAGACATAGAAAGCTATAAACTATCTAATTAATTATGCAATTACTAACATTATAGCCCAAGCTATTGTTCTAGCTGAAGATGAAGGAAAACCTAATGTATGGATCATATAATCAACTAATCTAGCTTCAATACTATTTGAAAAACTTTCTAAAGCATCTGCAAGTTGACCGGAATGTTTTTTAACTAAATTTGCATTTGTTTTACTTAAATTTTTTAGAATTGCACTTAAAGCATCCCCACCATATCTAAGTGCATAAACTACAGCAGTTTTTTTCCAACCTTGTGTTGTTACTTCTCCATCTACATCTGCATTAAGAGGTAGAGTATTGCCGATATTATAATTTTTTGTTTCAGTTTGTACCCTGATATCTTTTGCTTCCTCATTTTCTGCTGCTAGTGCAGATAATGGTGCTGTTGATAATAAAACTGTTGCAGCAAGAACAGATGCCGTAATTTTTTTTGCAAACATTAATAATCCCCCTAAATTAATATTCTTCCCATAATTTATAACAATATTACGAATTATAAGACCCATTTACTATATAAACACATCTTGTAAAAATAATCCATAAAAGGGGATCGATATGTAAAATTGCATATATATTTAACGATATATATAATTTTAAAAATATACAAACAACAAAAAAGCATATTTATAGTCTTAGTGCCAGCATTCTTCTAAATAGAATAAAGTAGAAAATTTTATTTAAAATAGAATATTAATAATAAGGGTAAACAAAACAAAACATAGTATATTGTGTTTTCTCTTGTTTTTATTTAAACATATATAGAACAAGGGAATGCTTGTAGACTGATCTGTACTGCATTCCCTTATTGTATGTATGCTATATTTCTATTCTTCTTTTTCCGACATTAGAACCCTACAAAAATATCAATCATATTTAATTTTTAAACAAACCGAAAAAACCTTTCCGTTTTTGTTTTTGATTTTGCTTCTGCATATCTCTAATGTTTTCAAGCAATAACTGATCTCGCTTCTCTAGCTTCTTCTCTATAAAAACTTCTAATTCACTGTTTTTACCTTCTACTTCAGCTAACTTTTTCTCCGTATTCGCTAAATGCTCTTTTGTCGTAACCAATTCATTCGTAATTTCTTGTAATTTTTGAACGAGTGCTTGATTGAATTGATTTTGTAACTGCTGATTTTCTAATACTTCATTCAATTTCTTTTCTAATTCTGATTTTTCTTCTTTTGAAACAAACGAATCAAGTTCTCCGTTTCGCCATGCCCGAACTTGATCGTAAGACCATTTTTGCACCTGTATTTTTTCTTTTATTGCTTTTAATTCTTCTATATTTTCCTTCGAGTATCTGCGATGCCCGCCTTGGCTTCGCTCCGTTTGTATGTTAAATTCGTTTGACCATACCTTTAGTAAATCGGGTGTGACCCCTAAAAGATCCGCAACAATTTTCGGTGTATGTATTTCCGATTTTAGTTCCAATTCTCATTCCTCCCCCAAAAACGGAATACGTTTTTCACGCATAAAACACAATTAAATCAACATTCCAATCAAAATCGGAATGTACTTACAACCGATATGACAACCGATTTTAAAAACGATTTAATTTCGAAATACATTCCGATTTTAACACTAATATGTATTACTTCTCGATAATAACATCAAAATCTTTTTTTATTTATACAAGATTTTATGCAAAAAAAGAATAGCGAGGATCCTCCGGATCCCCGCTATATCAACCATGTATAAAATCCTGTATAAGAAATAAATAAACATAGAAACAAGAATCCCTGTAAATACAAGGATTCTATCAAAATATTTACTACCGATAATGAGACGTTATGTAAATTAGTAATGAATAGAATATACAATTTTATCGTGGTATTTTAATTATATAATTGTATTAGAAAGTAGGTACTGATTTTGAAAA
>NZ_JAWRYM010000310.1:0-302 GCF_046534555.1 Bacillus sp. SIMBA_074
GTATACGAGCCACGCGCCATCATCACACCAGCAAAAGAAGCTATCATCTCTGTCGTGAAAAGAAAGATGGCAGAGTTCAATACGAGTGGAAAGGCTTAAGATCGAAAAGGTGTTCCCAATTACCGTTGCGGGCACCTTTTAGTATATACAGCTTTGCATGAAGTGTGGATTTAAAGAGGAAGTGATGCAATGACTCCGTTACATACAGCTCGAAATAAACTTTTATTTTTAGTGCTTTCATTTATTTTTTGGTTTTCAAATTTCATTTATATTCCCATTTTATCTCCTTACATAGAGTCTAT
>NZ_JAWRYM010000311.1:0-302 GCF_046534555.1 Bacillus sp. SIMBA_074
CTTTGGCGCCCCTTAGCTTTAAGTACATTATCGACAACGCAATCGAACCTCGAGATTTCCAATACTTTTACCTTTTCTTGACTGTGTTTGGAATCTGCGCAGTAATTTGTATTTCCTCCGGACTAGTTAGTGATGTAGCCCTCGCCAAAATAATCACGAAGGTCCAAACAGATTTGCGAAAGCGCTTATTCGAACACCTGCAGCACATACATGTTGGGTATTTTCAAAAAAAGCGGTCAGGGGAACTGGTCTCGCATTTCACCGTTGATTTACCGGCGATTGAAAGCGCCTTGTCCGTGGTG
>NZ_JAWRYM010000312.1:0-302 GCF_046534555.1 Bacillus sp. SIMBA_074
GTGAAAAGCCACTTGAAGATCATCTGCACATGCTTGAATACAAATATCTCCACCGCTCCATTCTTCTTCCAATGCATCTAGAGGGAATTTGGGCAGGTCCTTTAATTCAGCAGGTCGTTTCGATTTCAAACCAAATCGATCTTTCCCATCTTTCGAAAATAGGGTAGGACCCACTCCAAAAGTAATCGTTAAATTGGAAGGTGATAATTCTTTCGCTTCCCCCGTATCTTTTGGAGGCATATTTGTATTAAGAGATGCTTCACCAATTAAATCTCCTGCTGTCATCTGAGCCGCAGCCTCTG
>NZ_JAWRYM010000313.1:0-301 GCF_046534555.1 Bacillus sp. SIMBA_074
GAGCCGCCCGCCGGTCGGGCGTGGCAACGATCTCGGTCGTGCGGCCGAAGCGGGAAGCCACCTGCTCCGCCGTACCGCGCGCGACCTCGAGCCGCTCGGCATCGATGTCGTGGAGCACGATCTTCACGCTCGGGAGGTCGTCGAACCGGTACAGGTCGGCGAGCAGCTGGCGAGTGAACACGACGCTGCCCGCGCCGAGGAAAACGATCTGTGGCATGGTGCGATCCTGCGATACGGTGTCAACTTCGCGCAACAGAATGAGCGATTTCGGACTAAAGTGCTCATATTGATTGATCGCTTG
>NZ_JAWRYM010000314.1:0-301 GCF_046534555.1 Bacillus sp. SIMBA_074
GCGTGCCGCGCAGCCACTCCCGACTTGGCCGGATCGCGCGTCTGCTCATACAGCGCCAATGATGCGTCACGGAGATAACCCTTGCCGTCGGGGCCAAGTACCAATCGACCGGCACGCTTGAGCTCCACGATATAGGACGGTCTGCAGCCGATATGATCCGCGAGCAGCTTCCCCGTGACTACGACGTCGGCATCCGTCATACCCAATGCTCCTTTCCTTCACTTCCTTGCAAAGCCAGTAATAGGTGGCGACGCGCCCGCGCGCGATGGCGTGCAAGGCGTGCATCGGCACGTGCATGGCT
>NZ_JAWRYM010000061.1:0-6081 GCF_046534555.1 Bacillus sp. SIMBA_074
TACGCATTGCCTTCGGCATCATATGCCGCTAAGTCTTTGAATCCATATTTCCAACCTGTTGCTTCACTTACTTCTTGTGTATTGATGACCTGACCGTTTTGTAGTACATCTACTTTGATTGTTTTCGGACGATCTGTCGCATTGCCATCTTTCCACGTTTTTGTTCCTTCTACTGTTGTTTGCGCTACTTTTGTATTCGTAATGTCATAACCGTGAACTTCGGATTTATATCCATCTACTGGTTGTTCTTTTACTTCATACTTGTACGCGTTGCCTTCGGCATCATATGTCGCTAAGTCTTTGAATCCATATTTCCAGCCTGTTGCTTCACTTACTTCTTGTGTATTGATGACCTGACCGTTTTGTAGTAAGTCTACCTTGATTGTTGCCGGACGATTTGTTGCGTTTCCGTCCTTCCACGTTTTTGTTCCTTCTACTATTGTTTGCGCTACTTTTGTATTTGTAATGTCATAACCTTTTACTTCAGATTTATATCCATCCACCGGTTGTTCTTTTACTTCATACTTGTATGCATTGCCTTCGGCATCATATGCCGCTAAGTCTTTGAATCCATATTTCCAGCCTGTTGCTTCACTTACTTCTTGCGTCGCAACCACTTTGCCATTTTGTAGTAAGTCTACTTTGATTGTTGCCGGACGATTTGTTGCGTTTCCGTCCTTCCACGTTTTCGTACCTTCTACTGTTGTTTGTGCTACTTTTGTATTCGTAATGTCATAACCATGAACTTCAGATTTATATCCATCTATCGGTTGTTCTTTTACTTTATACGTATAAGCAACACCGCTCGCATCATATGATTCTAAATTTGTAAATGTATATTTCCAACCATTTGCTGCTGTAACGTCCTGTGTTTCGATTACATTTCCATTTTGTAGTAAGTCTACTTTGATCGTTACCGGACGGTCTGTTGCATTTCCGTCTTTCCACGTCTTCGTTCCTTCTACTGTCATTTTCGCTACTTTTGTATTTGTAATATTGTAGCCATTTACTTCCGATTTGTATCCCGCCACCGGTTTTTCTTTTACTGTATACGTATAAGCAACACCATTTGCATCATATTGCGCTAAGTCTGCAAATGTATACTTCCAACCGTTTGCCGCTGTTACTTCTTGTGTTTGGATTACGTTTCCATTTTGCAATAAGTCTACTTGGATTGAGCTTGGACGATCTGTTGCATTGTTGTCATTCCAAGTTTTCGTTCCTGAAACAGATGTTTTTGCATCTTTTGTATTCGTAATGTTGTAGCCATTTACTTCCGATTTGTATCCCGCTACCGGTTTTTCTTTTACTGTATACGTATAAGTATTACCATCATTATCATATGCTGGTAAATCTGCAAACGTATAGTTCCAGTTATTCGCTGCTAATACATCTTGTGTTTGGATTGAATTTCCATTTTGCAGTAACTCTACTTGGATTGAGCTTGGGCGATCTGTTGCATTGTTGTCATTCCAAGTTTTCGTTCCTGAAACAGATGTCGTTTTCACTTTATTCGGAATAGTAAGCTTTACGCCTTTTTCAGCATTTGCATCAATTTTAAAAGGCACTTTTACTTGCGGATCGAAATCCAAATAGTTTGGACCCGCAATCTCCTGTACATAGTAATTGCCTGGGTCTAAATCTGGAACCTCCACCATACCTTGTCCATCCGTTGTATACGTACCGCCAATTTGCTGACCTGACTCTGTATATAAGTTAAATGAAACATTCGGTATAAATTTTGTTTCATCTCCGGCAATGTGCTTCACAATTCTTACCGTTCCTTTAGGAGGTAAATCGCCTTGCGCACCACCGCCCTGATCGATATTGTTAACTCTGGCACTACCCGAAGTTGATACAGGATTTTCATTCGTAATCTTGTAATCAACCGTATATTGATTATCAAAATATGGTTGACTCTTTCCACTTGCAGTTATAGTAGATGTGTAGGAGAAAGCAAAAGTAATACCGCTTGCCTTATCCTTATTCATCACAACTTTAAACGCGTTATCACCCATAAAAGTAACCGTTCCATAACCTTGGGCTTGGAATGCTTCAGGTGTCATTGGAGCGGCAAATCCTCCAATACGGAAACTATCTTGATTAAGTGTTTGTCCCGGTCCCAAAGTATCTGTCAAAACAATATCTGTATCTACATTTTGTTTTGCACCATTTATATTTAACCACCAATTTACTATATTGGTATCTTCCGGTTTAATACTGCCCCCTTTAGAGTGCATTGTTCCAGGGCTAGTCCCCCCATTATTAGTTGGACCAGTAATCGTTACTTTTTGAGACTCTAAATTTGTACCTAGATCCGTATTGATTGTTTTCTTTTCTCCCGCTGCTACATCCTGAGTCGCTTCAACTTGAAAATAAAAATGTCCCCTAACATTTAGAAGTTTCTCAGCTACATCACTAAATGTACATACCACATTAGTTGTATTTATTTGACAAGTACCAAAATTTTGCCCTTGCTCATTGTTCAATGGAATCGTTCCCTTGAATCCTTTTAATTCCGGGGGTAACGCTAATGTTAATGTATCTCCCGTTTTTATTTCCAATCCAGGTTTTTCACTAAAATTAACGCGTATTCTCGTCTGTTCACCAACATTTAGTTCCGTTTTATCGAATGTAAAACTATCAACTAGTCCTATTTTATTTAATTCTTGTGCATTTGCTATTATAGATGTGAAATTCTGACCTATAGTAAATATAAAAATCATTATAATCGAAAAAATCGAAGTTACTCTTTTTATCATGTCATTCTCCTATAAATTATTATTAGATGGATTCTAATATGAATATACAATGACAATGACTTAATAGGCTGATGGCATTCCGTTTCTTTCAACTGTTATAAACTAAAAACTTGAAAATAGATTTCTATAAACAATTTTTCTACTCTCCAATAAGCTTCAATTCTTTAATCTAACATTAATTTTACTAAGTTTACTATTTACAAGTTTAATAGTTATTGATATTATTATAACTATTGAATTTACGTGTATCATCATTCCTATCAAATCTTGAAAGCTTTTATCATATCTACCATCTTATGGATAGCATAAATTTCTGATTAATAATGTTTTCATTTCGATGCTATTAGTTTATTCATACCACTTTTCATTATTTTCAGATTCATAGCATCAGTATGTACCAATTTGATAGCACCTTCTTATTGATTCATAATTTTATTTACCAGAACCTTTTGCCCCCTCCTACAGGCATTATCCCCATGCTCTCATCCATAATATAAAACTATTTAGATACCAAAAATAGCTTCTGTAACTTTTGTAACTGATTTTGTAATTAAAAAAACCACACATAAATTAATACCTCATTTGGGATAAACTCTATATTTTATACTCCCTCTACATACACCGAAATGTCATCCTTAAGTGCTTGTGCTAAACCTCTGCTTAAATTTTGATTCATTTAGTAAAAACGACAAATAATTTTGTTTATTCATGTACCTCTTATATATCATTTCCTATTTTTATAATTAAGTAGTCCTATGCTTTTTAAAAGAATGAACAGTAACGTTCACTAATTTGTGTTAGCTTATGAATTTAGAATTTTAATCACAATCTACATGACTTATAAACTCTATGGCTAAATCTCGCTACACCAAACCTTCAATTAAATTCTCAGCATAATGATTAGACTCATAATTAATTGTAGTTGCTTATTTCTTTATTTGCATGAAACCAAACTTCACATTGCTAGATTGGTACAATGGCCTCAATTCCCTTTACAAATATTTTTAATAAATGTGCACTTAAGTGATTAAGGTGTCATAAGAATAACAGAATACTCACACTCTACTTTTACCAATTAATCACATCTCAGTCACCTCGCTATCTATACCCGATATAATATATAAAATAAAACAAAGAAAGAGTAGTAAGCGTAAATATCAATTAGACGTATATTAGACTGAATTTTCAATATTTTCGGTTTAAAGGAGGATCTTTTTCAACTACTCTTTCTTTGTATTATGAGTTTAGCACTAAATATAAAGTATAACAAGACAAAAAAATTCAAATTTCGCATAATTTCGACATTTTTTTCACAAAACAATACTGGCCGTTAATTCGTATGAGTTACCATATATATCCATCAACTTAAGAATTTTATAACGCTCTCAAAATAGAATTGTACATTTTCATCTTGAGAAGTTATTTTTTTATTTTGGGGATATTTTCTTAGCTTGATGGTGATGGAAAGTGACCCCAATTAAGCTAATTCCCCCATTTCGCAGATATGAGCAAAAACACCCAAATAATATCTTTTTTGAATTGTTTTACTTTAAAGTATCTAACTTATTACGCTTCCGTTTATCTTTTCAAAAGCATAACTTCGTTTCGAAAGCTTTGCAACAGAACCAGAAATATATAGTATCACATCAAAGAACATAAATCTATATTGATTTTTTTTTAATAATTTATATATAATTATAATGATTATAAATTAAAAGTCAATCTCAATTAGATAAGAAGGGGGAATATAGACATGACAAAACATTTAGCCGGAAAGAAAGCCCATGTTTCGAAATGAATGAAGTACTGTCAATTGAACTACCCCCACTTTCACTTCGTTTAGAAGTGAGGGATTCCTAAGTAAAGAGTTCTAACGAACTCTAATTGATTAGGCTAGCTCCACAGTCCTTGTGGTTAGAAGCCTTATCGCTTCATTCTTTAGATTAATACTTGCGTTAATATCCCTATCATGGTGTGTACGACAAGAAGGGCAGTCCCATTTACGTAGGTTTAGATTTTTAACGTCTTTGTTTTGATATCCACAACAAGAACATAATTGGCTGGAAGCAAATGTTTTTGATACAACAATGACTTGTTTGCCGTACCATTTTGCTTTGTATTCTAACATGGATCGAAATTGCGACCATGATACTTCACTAATCGCTTTTGCTAACTTATGATTCTTTAACATATTCGATACTTGCAAATCCTCTATACCGATAACATCGTGGTTTTTGATGATTTCAGTTGAGACTTTGTCCAAGTAATCTTTTCTAGCATTCGTCATGTATTCATGAATTCTAGCTACTTTTACTCGCTGTTTATTCCAGCGAGAAGATCCTTTTATTCTTCTAGAAAGAACACGCTGCGCTTTCGCCAACTTCTCTTCTAATGACCGAAAAAACTTCGGATTTTTATAGGTTGTTCCATCTGACAAAATGGCGAAATCTTTTAGTCCCACATCCATTCCGATGTAAGATTGTGTTTTTGGAAGTTCTTGCACTTCTGTTTCAACTAGCAATGACACAAAGTATCTGCCAGAAGGGTTCCGTCTAACTGTAGCATTTACAATACGTCCCTTTACTTCGCGACTCTTGGCAAATCGAACAAGACCTAGTTTCGGCAACTTTATCTTTTTTCCTACAATGGCAATGTTTTCATTTGTTTGTTTTGTGGTGTAAGATTGTACGTTGTTTTTCTTAGATTTGAAACGCGGGGTACTAGTTTGTTTTTTGAAAAAGCGTGTATAAGCATCCGCAAGGTTGCGAACAGACGACTGAATCGCAATACTATCCACTTCTTTGAGCCAAACAAACTCTTTCTTCATGGCAGGAAGTTTGGCAGAGCATGTACCATATGTCAAACCTTTCCCTGTCTCTTTGTATGCGTTATCCCATAGAGATAGGAAATGATTGAATACAAAACGAGAACAGCCAATCGTTTTATTAATTAGGGTTGCTTGTGTTTTATTTGGATAGATACGAAATTCATATGCTTTATTAATCATCATTCATTTCACCTCCATTTAGGCATGTGTCTATTGTATAACAAACGTACATTCGATAGATAGTGAAGTAACAGTTTATGTATGTCGAACAATTAAGATGGCTTCCTGCCATCTCTTGTCCGAAGCCCATTCATCTCCCACCTACTCACTTCGCGTTCCTTGAGGAAGGAGTCTTCTTGGCTAAAATGATAAAATTGGAACCCAAATTAGATTACAAAATCGATTTTGGGTATTGTGATATGATCCCCTTATAGTAGACAGTTGAAAGAAAGTTACTTTACTGTTTATTATGGAGGGGATTTTTTTATGGGG
>NZ_JAWRYM010000315.1:0-301 GCF_046534555.1 Bacillus sp. SIMBA_074
CGAGCGCTGCTGACGGGAAGCTGCGCCCCACCGCGCCGTCCGCCGCGACGAGGGCGACGGGACGGTCGATCTGACGCGAGAGCTCCGACAGCACGGCGCCCAGCGCGCGACCGCCGAACCGCTGACGAAGACGGACGGCGGCTCCGCGGCTGCCCGCATCCCATCGGCAAGCGTCCCGGTGGCCTGCAGCCGGGACGAGAGGATGCGGCGCTTGGTCGCACGGGTCCACGGCAGCCGCTGGAGGGAGGCGCCGGACAGGTTGATCACGGCGTCCGCCCAGTCGAACAGCGCGACGTCGATC
>NZ_JAWRYM010000316.1:0-300 GCF_046534555.1 Bacillus sp. SIMBA_074
GAAAAGCGCGTCTAGGGGAGACACCAAAGGCGAAAGCCGAGGAGGCTCCCCGACCGCCCGCGGAAAGCGAGTGCCCTACGTTCCAATCAACGGCCAAATTGTACAACTCATAAAAAATAGACAAACTCGATTTTCATCGAGTTTGTCTACAGTTTGAAGGTTCCTTTTCAAGGGAATCTTCTTTTAATTTCAGGAAAAACCCATTATTGTAATCAATTGTTATTTTAAAAAGTGAGATAACAATTGCACTTGAAAAAATATTAGTTTAATATAAACTTCTAGAGAGGTACGTACAAGTAT
>NZ_JAWRYM010000317.1:0-300 GCF_046534555.1 Bacillus sp. SIMBA_074
GGCGTGATAGAGCGCTTTCTGAAGACTTGCAATTATTCCTTTGCTCATAGATTGCCGGGTACCAGCCTTGCACATTTCTCGGCTCGCGGTGATTACGATCCGCTTACCTGCACCGTCCTAACAATTTCAGAATTCACCCATCTGTTTGAGAAGTGGCTTCTTGACGTCTACGCGCAAACCGTACACAAGGGTATCGGTACTACTCCGAGCAAAAAGTGGGAAGAAGGAATCGTCGGTGTATCTCAGAAACTTCCCGCATCAGCCGAAGAAATCGCTTTGCACCTTGGAATCTACAAAAAG
>NZ_JAWRYM010000318.1:0-300 GCF_046534555.1 Bacillus sp. SIMBA_074
TACAAAGAAGTGCCTCCAACACTTAGGGATGTTTAAGAAAACAGAATTGTGTTACAACTAAATAGAACCATCAGCCAAAAAGGCGCATGATGGGATCATTTCTCTTACTTCATATATGAAAATATGTGAAGTTTTTTCTTTGCTACAAAGAAAAACGAATAGATGCGATGAACTTAAGGGGGTGTTTCCCATTTCAATCGTAAAAGTTGCCATCATTGCCGGATATGAAACAACCAGTCAACGAATCTGTGACCAGCTCACGGCTCTTTGGGGAGCGTATATTTCATTCATCCCGATGGC
>NZ_JAWRYM010000319.1:0-300 GCF_046534555.1 Bacillus sp. SIMBA_074
GCCGAAGCTGCTGCCGTAGTAGGGATAGCCGTAGTTGTTGTAGTAGCCCGCCGGATAGCGGTACTGGACGCTCGGTGCTCCCCGGTAGTAGCCGGCATTGCCGCCGGAGTAACTGTAGGTGGCGCATCCGGCCAGTCCCGCCAGCGCGACCGCGGCGATCCCGGCGAGGCCCGCCCATTTCTTGGAGTTCGACTTCATCGATCTCCCCCTTCTATCGTTTCGTGCAGACTGCACAGGACTCGTCCGAACCGGAGACCGAAACACAGCGACCGGCTATGGAGCAACATCATCGATGATGTC
>NZ_JAWRYM010000320.1:0-299 GCF_046534555.1 Bacillus sp. SIMBA_074
TTCAGCGGCACAATCGGCGCTTCGATGCGCATGTACCAGGCGATGACGCAGACCCCGCCGGAGCAGGCCCTGCGCCGCATCGAAGTTCCCACCGGTTACTCGATCTTCCCCGGTGACATCATCCAGCCGCCGCGGGAGTGGGCCCAGCGTACGAGCAACGTCGTGCGATACACGCGGCCGGAACGCGGCGGTCACTTCGCTCCGTTCGAAGTGCCCGAGCTCTACGCGCAGGAACTGCGGGACTTCTTCGGAATGTTCTCGTGACGCTGCGTGCCCGCCGGTGCGGACGCCAGTTGGAG
>NZ_JAWRYM010000321.1:0-299 GCF_046534555.1 Bacillus sp. SIMBA_074
CGCCGTCGACCACATCCACGCCGTCGAGGGTGCGCTTGCCGGCCCACCGCGAGCGGGTGAAGTACGACAGCGGACGTGTCCAGCTGCCGACCGCGGTGATCGCACGCACCTCCCCGAGGTCCCCGCCCTCGATCGCCGACCGCAGCCACGGGATGGCGTGCGAGCCGAGGCTCTGGAACCCCACCTGCACGAGCCGCCCCGCCCGCGCCGCCGACTCCCGCAACCGGCCGAGCTGCGCCAGGGAGGTGACCGGCGGCTTCTCGAGGTACAGGTCCGCTCCGGAGGCGAGCACCTGCTCC
>NZ_JAWRYM010000062.1:0-6029 GCF_046534555.1 Bacillus sp. SIMBA_074
GTTGGGACCTTGTCCCTGTGAGAGTAGGACGTCGCCAAGCAACTTTAAGACGAGTCAGAATGACTCGTCTTTTTTGTGTTTAATGAAATAAGCTTGTTATTAATGGCTCAAGAAATCCATTGATAACAAGCTTATTTGTTTAAAGATAAATGTATTTATCTAGTATGGACTTCCAGTAAAATCGTTATTTATCATAGCTTCACTTTGTTTTTTACATCGATAAGCTTAAAATGTTCGCAAACGAGCAGCATATCTTCAGAAAAACTAAGACCAAGTTCGCTTAGTTCCTTTGTACAGAACTGTATATGGGTGTCTCTCCAGTAATTATAAGTAAGATCGCCTTCACCCTCAGCTATAGCAAATTCTTCAGTCACTTCATTCATTGGCATTATAGTTACTTCTATTGTCTTAATAATAGCTACAGGTTCATCCTGACTATTGAGTACAATACTATAATCGTTAGTTGTTGGTAGTGGTTCATTTTCTAATTCATAAAAAATATGGCCCGAGCATGTTGCGGTTTTCACACCATCAATGACTAATTGAGCGAGATAATCAGGAGAATCACCAAATTGCCAAGCTGTAACAGATTCTGGTTTTTCATTGTTTCCCCAATAAGTATCCCAATATGATTGTGCTAATGGATTCATTTGTATGTTTACCTCACTTTAGTTAAAGTTCACTTTCTTTATAAGCCCTGGGCAATTTGCCTATTTGTAATAGTTTTGTAGTCATTTAAAATCTGGATTGTTGTATTACGGATTAATAATAAAAGTAATACGCTGAAGGAATATGGTTTATAAACTCGTTCTGTCCATTTATGACCATTTTCCCCGTAGACGCCCATATTAATAGACGGGATGTTTGATTTTCGAATTGTTTCGTATGGTAATGGATATAGTTGTTATGTAGTCTATTTGTGATTTGGGCTGCAATAAAGTTAGGGTCAATGCCCGATCACCTACACGTACTTCTCTTCCATAAATATAGAAACAAGGAAGAAGTGATGTATAGCAAAGGGGTGAGAACATTAGTTCTATCGTGGTGTAATGGGTAGACTCAATCAATTGAGGTGTTTATTTTTACTTCAGTATATGTGTATAAAGAAGAAATGCTATTACTAGGTTCGGATTTCAAATATAGCTTTTAACGTTACATATTTTAATGAAGTGTTGATTAGAAATAAAGAATATTCTAATTATTAATATTGATCTATTATCCACTATGCCATATTGAAGTGAGTAATACTAGAGGTGAAATAGATAAAAACCGATATTCCTTGAATATCGGTTTAATAATATGTGACTTATATGAAGCTATAGCAATACGAAAAGTGTAAATACAATAGCTAACAAAATACGATAATATGCAAAAGGTTTTAAACCTATCTTTTCTAAAAGCTTCAGGAAGGTTACTACCGCTAGCATTGCTACTATAAAAGAGGTAATGAATCCTATAGCAAACATAGGAATATCATCCGCACTTAAATACTTCCAACTTTTTAATAAGTCTAAGCCTGTAGCTCCAACCATTACAGGAAGAGCAATGAGAAAAGAGAACTCAGATGCAGCCTTATAATTTACTTTCGCTAATAGACCTCCAGAAATAGTAGAGCCAGCCCTTGAGAAGCCAGGATATACTGCTAAGCATTGAAATAATCCAATTGTTAATGCTTGACGGTATGTTAAATCATCTAGTGAAAAAGCGGTTACCTCTGCTTTTTTTGCTTCTGCAAAAATCATAAGAAATGCTCCTGCTACAAGTCCGATTACGACAGTATACGGCTGGAATAAGTATGCTTTAATAACATCATGTAATAATAAGCCAACAACTACTGCTGGGAATACACCGAGAAAAACATGTAATGCATTGAATTTTTTCTCTTTCCGTAGAAGGGGTTTAATATTACATAAAGAAACAAGGCGTTTGTGATATAAAATCGCGATAGCTAAAATTGCCCCTAACTGTATGACAATTTCAAACGTTTTTGCCCTTTCTCCTTCAAAACCTAATAAATGTCCGACTAATATAAGATGGCCAGTAGAAGAGATGGGTAAAAATTCAGCTAACCCTTCTACAATGCCAAGTATGAAGGCAATGATAAGATCGCTCATAGTTTCACTCCTATAGATTAATGAATATCTACTCTTTTAAAATAGAATAGTGTTGTAATAAATCCGAAAATAGCTGTTACTGCAATGATGATATAAGAATACTCTGGTGGATAAGTTGGTTGTAATTCGTTATTTGCTATATCTAGAGTAGCGGTCCATGGGAATAGGTCTTTATGTTTTGAATTTACGATCATAAGGTTAGTCATTGTAATAATGATTGTTAATATAATAGGCGGTACATAGGTCTTCATTACAAGAGTTAGTAGTACAATAGGTGAAGACAAAAGAAAGAGAAGTCCACCACATATTAAAAATTTTACGAGAGAGCCTAAAAGTAAGGTGATACTAAACCCAGGGAAGCTACCTACTAGCCCTAATAATAAAGTTAGCGCCCAAGCAACTAAAGTTAGCATCATGATCCAAAGGAGTAGAAGGATAAACTTACTTATAATAAAGTTAATACGTGATACTGGGATAGTTAGCAAGTTTTTTAATGTATCTTCCGTGTATTCACGGGTAAATAGATAAGCGATTACAACTCCATATAAGGGGAATCCTATAATTAAAGTAGTGTATAGGTTAACTTCAGTGAACAGTTGACCAAATAAAATAGTTGGAGTAGGCTGCTTTGTCTTCAGGTGTATATAAGAAGCTACAACCACTAAAAATGGCGCGACACCTGCTCCGATAATACTAATCAAAAACATATTGGATCGTTTCAATTTTAATAGTTCTGTATAAAGGAGATTAACCAATTGCGCCACCCCCAACTAGTTTGGTGAAATAATCTTCTAGTCTATCTTCGCTCATCACAATTTTTAATACTTCAACATCATTACGAACTAATGTTCTGTTAATGTGTCCTTGCTGTCCAAAGTGAGAATAAACGCGAATATTTCCTTCATCATGTACCTCATAATCAAAAACTTGAAAATGCTTTTCTAATAGCATCGCAGCTTTATTATCATTATTTACCTGGAATTCTATGTACTTACGATTGGCTTTACGCAGTGTATCAAGAGAAACTTCTTCTAATAACCTTCCTTCATGAATAATTCCCATACGATCGACTAGTTGTTCCACCTCAGCTAATATATGACTAGAAATGAGTATCGTTATATTTCTGTCTTGAGCTAAAGATTTAATGAGTCTTCGCATTTCTTTAATACCGATTGGATCTAGTCCGTTAGTTGGTTCATCTAGTATGAGTAGTTCAGGATAATGGAGAAGAGCACGTGCAATTCCTAAGCGTTGCTTCATTCCTAAAGAGTATTTTCCTACTAATTTTTTTGTTTCGTGCTGCAAGCCTACAATTTCTAATGCTTCTTCAATTGCATTCCTTTTGTGAACTCCAATTATCTTTGCATTAATTAATAAGTTCTCTCTTGCAGTTAAGTTTTCATAAAATCCTGGGACTTCAACGATAGAACCAATTCTTCTTAAAATGTCTTTTGGATTCCGAAGTAAATCCTCACCGAATATTTCTATATTTCCACTTGTAGGTTTTATAAGACTAAGCAGCATACGGATTGTAGTTGTTTTACCAGCACCGTTACGCCCTATGAATCCATAAATCTCTCCTTGCTGTACATTTATATTTAGATTATCTACTGACTTTTGGTTCCCATAAACTTTAGTAAGGTTTGTCGTTTTTATAATTGTATTTATAGGGGGCACCTACTTTCTATAAGTTCTTAATTACATAATAAAAAGGAAGGTTTAACTGCATATTAATCGTTTCTTAACTATTTCTTAAAAGTAGTGTGTTTTGGGATGGAAAAACCAAAAGTAGTTCGTTCCCAGGGAATACTGTCAACCCATATACGCCCACCATTTTTTTCAACGAGGGCTTTAGAAATAGAAAGTCCGAGGCCACTACCACCGTAAGAAGGATTTCTTGATTGTTCGCTGCGGTACATCCGCTTAAATACGTTTTGTAAATCATGTTTTGGAATACCGGGTCCCTTGTCCCAAATAAGAAGCTCATATTCTGTATTGGTTTCTAGTAGTTCGACTCCTACTATTTTCCCAGCTTTTCCGTGATGGATAGCGTTTTTTATTAGATTACCTATAATTCGTATAAGGCTAAGGTGATCTGCAATAATAGGGGAAGTAGATTCTGGTATGAGAACTTGTAGTTCAATGTTATGTTTTGATAGCTCGGGTAAAAATTCGATTAATACTTCTTTAGTAACTTCAGAAAAATCGAGTTCTTCTTCTTTTAATGGAAATTCATCAGCATCTAGCTTGGCCATATTAAAGATTTCATCGACCAGATGTTTTAAGTCATTCGATTTCTTATAAAGTATTTCAAGATATTCCTGCTTTTCTACTTCAGAAGCAGCGACATCATCTTTTAAAGCATCAATATATCCAATAATAGAAGTAAGTGGTGTCCGGATATCATGTGAGATATTAGATAAAAGTTGTTTTCTAGCTTCTTGGGATTTCCTTGCTTCGATCTGACCCTTTTCTAATGCAGTTATTAAGTCGTTTATTGAAAACACGATACTATTTAGTGAACGGTCGTTATTTGTGAATAGCCTCGTTTGTAAATTCCCTTTAAGTGCACGGCTTAATTTAGTAACCATCGATTCGTTGCTTTGAATAAAGTGAACTCTTGAAAAGAAAAGATATATTGTGATTATGATAAGAGCAATAAATAAAGATATTTTCACATGGTATCCCATATCTATATTTAAAAGTCCGCAAATGATAAGTTGTAATGAAATAAGAATGAGGATCTTATCATTTTTCAACCTTTTCACCTACAAACTTATAACCGATTCCCCATACAGTCTGAATGAATTTTGGATTGGAAGAATCGATTTCTATTTTCTTTCTAAGCTTTCTAATATGCACCATAACTGTATTATCATCTTCTATATAATTATCGTCCCATACATTCCGAAAGAGTTGTGTTTTCGTAAATACTTGCTCTGGGTTTGAAGTGAAGAATTTTAATAGTTCAAGTTCTTTTCCAGTTAAGTTGATTTCTTTTTCGTTCGTATGGACTGTGTATTTTTTAAAATCGATAGTTAGTCCTTTAAATGTTAAAGTTGTTTTCTCTTGTACGTTAGTGTTACTTCCAAGAACTAAAAAACGTCGCATAAGGGCTTTTACTCTTGCAACCACTTCGTGAATACTGAAAGGTTTCGTAATATAATCATCAGCACCTATGCTTAAGCCCAAAATTTTATCAACTTCGTGATCTTTAGCAGTTAACATTAATATAGGAATGTTGGTTGTATCTCTAAGTTTTCTACACACTTCGATACCATCTACTTTCGGCATCATAAGATCTAATATAACGAGGTTGTAGTTATTTTGGTTAAATAAGCACAACGCTTCTTCGCCATTAATTGCAGTATCTACCATATATAATTCTCGTTCTAAATATCTTTTTAATAAGTCTCGAATTTCTTTATCGTCATCTGCTATAAGAATACGTATATCTTTCATATCGTCACCTGTTTCTAATAGAATGTTATTGATATTACAACTTGATAAACAAAGGGGAATAGGGAGCGGTAATAAAAGATAAAGCAACTTTCTAATTATATACTATTAATTGTTAAAATAAGGTTGCTAGTTTAGCTGAAAAGAATCAATTGTATGAGTTCGGTAAGATGGGGGAAGCGAGTCCTTTGAAATAGAGAAGTGCCTAAATTGAATAGTATTTAGAAGAATAGATTGGTAAAAAAAAGTAGACGATGGTTTCTATTTTGATGAGATCTTTGTAGGTCCTTATCTAGAGTTAAAAGAGTGCAAAGGTACTAAATTAAATTTCTTTGGAAAAAGGTGTTGACGATTAGACTATAGAGGTGTAATATAGGATAAGTCGCCGATAGCAACAACGCAGAAAGCGACAAAAGAAATAAAAAAACTTGGTTGACATTGAAATATGAAAATGTT
>NZ_JAWRYM010000322.1:0-298 GCF_046534555.1 Bacillus sp. SIMBA_074
GTTAAAAACCAGGAAGCGAAGAAACCAGTGAAGCCCCCCATGTAGTCTGTTGTTAACGCTTCCATTAGATTAAGCTTGCCTGTGATACTTACAACAACAGAACACAACACAGCTGCAATAATGATGTTTATCCCTTTAATGGTCATATACATGAGTAGTCCAAGGCCAGCTATTAAACCTAAAAAACTAATTGCCATATTAACCAATCCCCCCTTTCCAAATTCAATATTATTTTTTGAGTAGTTTCATAGTTGAATAGTCATTAGTAAAGGAGACCCGATATAGATCAATAATTTCC
>NZ_JAWRYM010000323.1:0-298 GCF_046534555.1 Bacillus sp. SIMBA_074
CGCCAGGCGCCGGAGCTCGGCAGAAAAGGGGCGATCACGTCGCAGCTCGAGCAGATCGCGTGCGGTTTGGCTCATGTCGTTCCCCTTCGTGTTGCGTTGATCAGTGGCGCTTCCGGCGCGCCGGCGCCTTCCTGAGATCGAAGGCGACGACGAGCAGAAGGGCAGCGGAGAAAATCCCAAGTCCGTAACCGATAAGTAAGGTGCTCACAGATTCGTACTCCGAAATTAATTGGTGTCTGAACTGCGTCAAGCCGCCTGACTACGCTCAAGGAATGGCACTGTGGGTCAATGCCATTCG
>NZ_JAWRYM010000324.1:0-297 GCF_046534555.1 Bacillus sp. SIMBA_074
TCTGTCGTTCCGCCTGGGTCAGCGGGCCGTGGCGCGCAGCACGAGAGCGATGAGATCGGACAGCTCGTCGCTTCGCGGCACGAGACGCTCTGGACCGTGCACATCGAGCGAGTTGTTGAAGTACAGGCCGTCACTGAGCAGCATCACGAGATCGAGGCTCGCGGCATCCCGCACGTGCGGTCGGATCGTGTCCTCCCAGCGGTCGCGATTGCGTCGCAGCGCATCGGCCGCGGGTGCCGAGCCGCCCTGCGCGAGGCGTGTGGCGGCGATGAGCGCACGGTCGAGCGCGTCGTCCTC
>NZ_JAWRYM010000325.1:0-297 GCF_046534555.1 Bacillus sp. SIMBA_074
CCTGCGGCCTATTTCAGAAGTCACTATCGTTTTTAAGACAACTCCATTGGGAGGTAAAGTGCGTTTCGATTTCTTTTCTTTTAAAAGATAATCCAATATTAGTGCACCAGTTTGGTTACCTGTAAGCACTACATATTCGCCATTCTTATTTTTAACGGCGATACCGAGCCGATCTGCATCCGGATCTGTTGCGATCAACAGGTCCGCCGATACCTCATTTCCTAATTCAATGGCCATTTCAAATGCTGCATGTTCTTCAGGGTTCGGTGATTTGACTGTCGAAAAATTGGGATCAGG
>NZ_JAWRYM010000063.1:0-4348 GCF_046534555.1 Bacillus sp. SIMBA_074
CGAAAATCTGTTTTCATTGGTTGCTTGGTTCTCAGATCCGCTATCCCAGCGGCATAACTCCACGTTTTTCCACCCTCGGAAGTTTTAGCAAGTATCCCCGGGTATCCAAGTTGCAATGTATCCCGCATTGCTTGCTTAACGGAAGTACGATCTCTTTGAGTGCTTGTTTGTAACGAACTAGATACATTTTGAGTGGGCTCTGCTTTTACAATTGAAGTTGGCGTTGTGTATAACAGGGAACTTCCAGCTATTAAAAGGGCAAGACTTGCAAATTTAATTTGGCTACGTGTTTTCATAAGGCGTTCCTCTCCTCTATTCATATTGTATAGGTGGTTGCTTGCTGTTTCGTACTAACCACACAGCTATCATCTCCACCAATGACAAAAGGTCAACATTGAATTCGTAATCATCTTCATAATTATTATTTTTACAAACACCATTCTGTCCTAGGTAAACCCCTCTTTTCCCACATATATGTTAACCCCAAAAATTACTTCTTTTCCTTGAAACACTCTTGTTACTGGTTTGTTTTTCATATATAAGTCATATCTGTTCCGCCTTTCACGCCTCTTTATATTTTTATCATACACAATGAAAATCTCTTTTTTCTTACCCATTTCTTACAAATTACTTACGTTCAAAATAGCTTCTATAATAGGATAGAAGGAGTATCTGTACCGGAAAGTTCAGTAAATATATTAATCAAAAAGAAACACAGAGGTTTTTCACCTCTGTGTTTCTTTTTTCCATCCTTTTAAATATTAAAAGTCGATTTACTCTTAACAGGATGAATTCTGGCTCTTTTTTAATGTAATTTTTCTTCTTGCAATACAACACAAATGACATTGTGCTGCATGAAACACTCCTAACGTTGTTAAAATCAATTGTTTTTAAGTCGAAATTTATTAAATATCCATCAACCTAACAGAACAGATTGCCCAAAAACGATAAAAATGAACTTTGTATCTATAAAAAACACAAAATTTTCGTTTAAGAGGAACTTCAAAATCTTAACTTGATAGGCATGTGGCGAGACCCCTATCATTTTACTATTCCTTAATATAAAAATTCTTTGTTTTTACAAATAATACTCAAACATTTTTGCAACCTTTTCTTTCATTTTTTCTTTTATAGATAATTGATTGACGTCAGAGGATGTTACCCTCTTTGAATTTTGTAAGTCTGCAGTAATGACTGGCTTTATTTTCGAAATATAGACAGGGTCTTGGATATAACAGTTCATTTCTTCATTTAAATGAAACGAGCGCGAATCAAAATTCACGGTCCAACCATCAATACTTTTTCGTCAATCAAAAATACTTTACCGTGTAACACTCCCTTTTTATAACCATATACTTCTATTCCCTGTTTTAATGCTTTTCGGATATATGGATACGCTGCTTCTTTAACTAACAGTGCATCCGAATGAGGTGAGAACAGAATTTTGACACGGACTCCCCTCTTTCTTGCATCTACTAATGCTTTCCAAATAGTAAGGAATAATATTCATACTATAAACTATGTGGTTACTTCATAGTCAATAAATAAAAAAATTTAAAATCAAAACTGGCTGTTTTTAGTGATGAAGGAGTACATGTCTGGTTCTGTTGCAAAGTTTCTTAACAGCTAAAAAGTTGGTATGATAGCTGTTCTTGCAGAGTTTGAGCGTGATATTATTCGTGGAAAGCCTCTTCGTAAAGATAATGTGTAAATACAAACAAAACCAGCAAAACACCTTTTCTGTGTCGTACTGGTTTTGTTGAAGTCCATCTTGAATTGTAGCTAGTTCAACGTGATTGCAAATTCCGAGTTCGGCGCGCCAGCAAATACAACCGATCCGTTTTTCGGCAGTTTTACTTTGTTATTGCCGCTCACAACGGTAAAATTGACGCATACTCCCTTCTCATCATACACCGCGAATGAACTCTTCGATGACAACGTCACGCTCATCGTTTTCCCTGCTATCGCTTGTGGGATCGTAAACCATTTCGCATGCCCATTTGCTTGTAGCGTAACTTTGGATGATTGGCCTGCATCAAGCGGTTTTACGTTGGATCCACTTACGTATAACAATCCGGCCATCTCCATATATTCACTGCCGCCTTCTGTATAGAAATGAGTTTCCGTCGTATCACGGCCATTCATCACGGGGATCTGGAGCTGATGCGCCGCGGTGTTCGGACCTGTAATTTTTCTGCCGTCCCAATAGCCCGCCAGGCCTTCCTTGCGAGTAATTTGTGTGGTAATAAGTTTCGGTTGAACGAGATATTCAATAGAACTAAATTTCTCGTTCACGAGATAGAACTTGACGCCTTCCCGCTTCGCCCATGCGGCAGCGGTTTTCTTCGATAGCACGTTGTCTTCTAGTTTCTCGGCTAAATAGTGAGTCATCACATTTTGCCCTAAGCCTGGCGTCGATTTATATGTGCTCTCCTTCAAATAAGTTCTTCCATTTTTCTCAGTGACGAAGTTGAGCTTGGAAGTACCCTTCTCATTAATAAAGCTTCCATTCGCAGTATATACATATTTTTCTTCTCGATTAGATGGTAAGAACAGTTCTCCATTCTTCGTAATTTCTATTTTGAAATGACTTTCGCTATTGCCGTAAAAGCCCGCTTTCTTCGTCACGTCTTGAGGCATCTTGGCCTTGACCGGCTTGCCAAAGGATTTGTTTGGCTTGATGTCCTTAATTGTGCCCTTCTCTTTAAGCGCGGCGAGCAGTAATTCAGTTGCCAGTAGTTGATTTGTAGAGCTTTGGCCGCCGGATGACAACACAGCCACTGCCATCTTCTGTTCCGGAAGCACGACCAGTATAGCATGTTGCAGTGTTGTATCGCCGCCCTTAGCCATGCTTTTTATCCCATATTCACTGAATGGGTATAGTTTCACACTATCCCAGCCAAGACCATAGTTGAAAATATTACCTCCATCCCCCGGCCACATTCCTTTTTTATATTCCTCTTGCTCCATCGCCTTGACTGCCTTATCAGAGAGGATCCCTTTTCCCTGTCCCATAAATAATTGTGAGAATCGTACCATATCTTCTGCCGTGGAAGAGATCCCTCCCGAACCAATCACATTCACCGATTCAATGGGAAGCTTCCCTTGGTACGCCGGAAAATAGAGTCCAGCCCGCTTATCGTCTTCCCATTTGTCCTGCGGCGTTTTCGTATGATTCAGCTGTAAGGGTTCTGTAAACCGTTGATGTATAAATTCGGTAAAGCTCATACCGCTGACTCTTTCCACCAAAATCTCGGCCAGCGTAAAGCCGTCGTTGCAGTATACCGAGAACGCGCCAGGATCCGCCTTCAAGCTTTGGTTGAACAATTGCCGCATCAAGACATCATGGGCATAGGTATCATTATCGTTAAATAAAAATGCATTACTTAACGTGGAACCTTGCAAGCCGGAGGAGTGGTTTAACAGCATACGTGGCGTAATGCGTTTGTACCGCTCGTCTTTCATCTTGAAATCAGGAACATAGTGGACGACAGGAGCATCCAAATCGACTTTTCCTTCGTCGACCAATTTCATTACAGCCGCTGTTGCATACATTTTACTGACTGAACCAATCCCATATAGAGTATCTTTGTTCAGCCGCTGTTTTCCTTCCATATCGTTCTTGCCTGTCTGACCCGACAAAATAAGTTTACCATTATCAATTAGCGCATACTGCACGCTAGTCGTCCCATAGGACTTCGTGAGTAGCGCAGCCTTCTCTGCCGCAATCTTCTCCAGTTCTTGGTTAGCAACTTCTTGGTTAGCTACAACCGGAGTCTTACTGCTTGAAGATGCTATCGCCCCTGTTGGTAGGATCATCGTTAGCGCTAATGTAGCGGCTAACACCCCAGATAATTTATTTTTCATGAGAGAATTGCCTCCTTAGATAAGTAATCGAATTCATCACTTATTTGTTTAACTATAAAAAATATGACAAAATTTATCCGTTTTTCTTTTTTGCCTACTTGCTAAATTCAGCAAGTAAAATATTTTTAAAAGGATCAGGACTGTCAGCTCTACCCAAACTATTCCAATTGACGACCAACGTATGCTTGCCTCCAAGTTTACCTCCAACAAGAGTAGTAAACCCTAGAATGCCACCTGTGTGTCCCCATATCGAGACATCGTTTTGAAGCTTAGTTTCATAGATTCCAAGACCATATCCATCGATTCCTTCTTTTCCTGTAGGAACTGTAGTAAGCATTTGTTTTAGTTGCTGTGCTTTCAGTAATTTACCCCCGAGCAAGTAAGAGAAGAATTTATTTAAGTCATCAGCAGTAGAAATCATATCTCCAGCCGAGCTACCTATACTTGGATTAAAATAAGTAACGTCTTTTAGCTCACTTGC
>NZ_JAWRYM010000326.1:0-296 GCF_046534555.1 Bacillus sp. SIMBA_074
CTTTTGGCTATCCAAGCGCCAAGTATCAGATAGATAGGGGCAAAAAAGAAACCATTTCGCGTGTAATCAAACAAGGCGAACATTCGGGTATAAAATGCTTGCAACCATTCACTCTGTTCTGTGAAACCGTAGTAGCTGTCGCCTAACAGTCCAAGGATGTAAAGGATTCCAGCTATACCAAGCACGTATGGGAATGGAAATCTACTATACAAAAAATAAGCCAAATAGACCCCGATGATTAATGCAGGGAAGTACCACAGATGATACATCGTGCCATCAAAAACGATATCCTTTAG
>NZ_JAWRYM010000327.1:0-296 GCF_046534555.1 Bacillus sp. SIMBA_074
GGCGGTGCCTGGCCCTCGCCGGCTTCAGTGGCCGCTTTGCCTTGCCAAATCAGAATGCTGCGGCACAATCCTTCCTTCCTTTCTGATGATTGCCGCCATGCGCTTCCTGCTTGCCGCCGTGCTGATCGGGGCGGGGATCGCCCAGCGCACCTTCGTGGGCCCCGACTCGCAGCAGACGCAAGTCAAGATCGATGAGCCTGCACCGTTCGTCCTGCTGGACGGGGACGTGCTCCGGACGAACCCCGGAGTGCAGACCTTGATCGTGCGCGGTCAGGGTGACATCTTCGGCAGCTACG
>NZ_JAWRYM010000328.1:0-295 GCF_046534555.1 Bacillus sp. SIMBA_074
GTTCAAGAGGACCTTTTGATCAATCTTTTTTTCAAAGCTAAAATTTTCATTTTATTTTGGTTTTCTCGCATATATAATTTCCTTTCTTTAAAGTGGTTTCCCACAACTTAAATTTATTTCTCTCACTCTACATTAGGGTACCCATCCAGGGTACAGCATATAATTACTAAGATGCTCTTTCCTTTTCATCGTTAAATTCTACGCCTTTTGCGGGTGAGCCTCCCCGAAAGATGACTAGGAGGATAATAAAGATCAGTAAAACAAGGCTCACTATACCTTTGTCTATCCCCAGACC
>NZ_JAWRYM010000329.1:0-295 GCF_046534555.1 Bacillus sp. SIMBA_074
GTTCTCACGATTCTGGCGGTGCTGTTTCTGCGCTACACGACATTTGGACGAAAGCTCTATGCCATTGGCGGCAACCCGCAGTCCGCGCATTTGTCAGGTATCAATGTGAACAGATATATCACCTATACGTACATCATCTGCGGTGCCCTTTCTGCCTTGGCGGGAATTGTTCTTGCCTCCTGGCTCACTGTAGGGCAGCCAACCG
Organism: Bacillus sp. SIMBA_074; assembly: GCF_046534555.1. Lineage (NCBI taxonomy): Bacteria > Bacillati > Bacillota > Bacilli > Caryophanales > Bacillaceae > Bacillus > Bacillus sp. SIMBA_074. The sequence goes on from NZ_JAWRYM010000329.1 coordinate 206, forward strand.
CAGGTAAGAGCATCGCGCTTGATGGGATTGCAGCCGTTGTTCTTGGAGGGACGAGCCTGTTTGGAGGCGTGGGCCGCGTAGGAGGAACCT
>NZ_JAWRYM010000330.1:0-295 GCF_046534555.1 Bacillus sp. SIMBA_074
AAAGGTAAAGAGCGAGCAATTTCAAGATTGCGGAATCATCATTTATAGAGAAGGTCAACCTGTCATAGCTGGTTGAAGTGGTCCAGGCTGTTCAGCAACAGTCGTATACGGACATTTATTAAACCGAATGAAAAGGGGAGAATTCAAAAAAATACTTGTCGTTGCGACAGGCGCTTTACTATCTACACTTACATTCCAACAAGAAGAAACGATTCCGTGTATCGCTCACGCTGTTTGGATTGAATTTGGAGGTGCAACGCAATGATTTTTTTCTAGGCTTTCGTCATTGGTGGAC
>NZ_JAWRYM010000064.1:0-4254 GCF_046534555.1 Bacillus sp. SIMBA_074
CGAAAATCTGTTTTCATTGGTTGCTTGGTTCTCAGATCCGCTATCCCAGCGGCATAACTCCACGTTTTTCCACCCTCAGAAGTTTTAGCAAGTATCCCCGGGTATCCAAGTTGCAATGTATCCCGCATTGCTTGCTTGACGGAATTACGATCTCGTTGAGTATTTGTTTGTAACGAACTAGATACATTTTGAGTGGGCTCTGCTTTTACAATTGAGGTTGGCGTTGTGTATAACAGGGAACTTCCAGCTATTAAAAGAGCCAGACTTGCAAATGTAATTTGACTACGTGTTTTCATAAGGCATTCCTCTCCTCTATTCATATTGTATAGGTGGTTGCTTGATATTTCATACTCACCACACAGCTATCATCTCTACCGATGATAAAAAGTCAACATTGAATTCGTAATCATCTTCATAATGATTATTTTTTACAAGCTCCATTCTGTCCTAACAAACGGTAAATCCCTCTTTTTGCATGTATGTTAACCTCAGAAATTATTTCTTTTCCATAAAACACTCTTATTAACTGGTTTGTTTTTCATATATAAGTTATATCTGTTCCTCCTTTCATGCTTCTTTATATTTTCATCATATACAATGAAAATCTCTTTTTCCTTACCTATTCCTTACAAATCCCTTACGTTCAAAATAGCTTCTGTGTCTCAAATGTGCCAATTAATTCTCATCAAGAAGACACGAGAATTAAGCGAATATAAAGCGATTTATATCATAAAAGATTATTTTCTACTTATTTATGAATCTCTACAAAAAGACACCAAAGAATTAACAAAGATATTGTTTCGTCTGTTTGATCTCTTACAGAAAAACAGACGAAAATCCCATAGGTATGAGAAGAAAACCGTCTTTGATATCTTAGGCGTCGTATATAACCTTTCTATGCCTCACAAGCATGTAGCGTAATCCAAAAAATTAAAACCCAATAGGGTTTATCTGGTATGAAAATATTTAAAGAACTTACACTGGATCTTTAGAAAAAAGCCCATCAAGCTAAGGTTTTGAAGTACCCCCTAAATGAAAATTTTCTTTCTCTACAGTTAGTTTTTTTGAGAAGTCAGCTCATTTTTTTGTTTGTGGGGTGTTAACTTTTCTTAAGTTGATAGGAATGTGGTGCTACCCCATTATGCAAAAGACAAAGGTTGGAATTTGATAGATGAAAAATAATAATTCCTTATTCAACTAACGCATGCATGAGTTAAACAACCTAAAGCTGCTTCGGTAGCCATTTTTTGTACCAACTGGCAGTTTGGTTTTCAATATGTGAAAAGGGATTTCTAAGTGATTAATTGAATATATATTTATTGTTTACTAATTTTTGGGAGGTCTCTTTATGGGAGATAAACTTTACTGTATTGCTACATATCAAGTTCTTAATGAAGAAAAAATAGGAGCTTCGCACGGTTCTATAATAATTTATAGTGCTGCTGTGACGGGATCTCCTGTTAGTGAGATAGGGTGTTTTTTAATTTATTTATCATAATAACGTACCCGAAGAGATTGATATGGTGACATATCAACCAACTGAGGTGGTACCACGAAATTGCAACTCTCATCCTCAAGAATTATTTCTTTTGGGTGAAAGTTTTTTTATTATATAAGTTTCATTCTGTCATAATTTAAAGTTTTCGAGAGGAGAAATGATATGAATTCTATTTTATTAGATGTTCCGTTACAAATAGAAACAGACAGACTAATTCTTCGAGCACCACTTCAAGCTGGTGACGGGAATGTCGTACACCAAGCTATTAAGGATTCAATTAATGAGTTAAAGCAATGGTTGCTTTTATTTCAGTCAATTCCTACTGTTGAAGAAACGGAAATTCTCCTGAGAAATGCCCATATAGATTTTTTGAAAAGAGAAAGCTTTCGCTATCTTATCTATCATAAGGATACTAATGATTTTATTGGAACTGCTAGCCTTCACGGAATTAATTGGAAAATTTCTAAATGTGAAATTGGATACTGGATTAATACGCAATTTAGTGGCAATGGATATATGACAGAAGCAGTAAGTGAGTTAACAAATCTTGGATTTCAGTTACTCAAATTTAGAAGGATTGAAATACGCTGTGAATCTAATAACACTAAAAGTCGTGCGATCCCTGAAAAACTAGGTTTTGAGCTTGAAGGGATATTACGTAATGAAGATCTTTCAGCTGACGGTAAAGAACTAACTGATACCCGCATCTATGCAAAGGTACATTAGATTGAAATTTTAATACTCAATTGAGTCTGTGTACATAGTTTATTCCCCTTCTAATCCATTATTGTGATTTGTTTAGAACTATAGTACATCAATATATTTAAAATGAAATGTACTGAAATGGGTATATTCTATTGTTACAATCATTTTATAAATAAATTACTTCATGAAGTTATAAAATTAGGACCGTACATATTAGACATATCTAAAATGTACGGTCCTTTTGTTTACTAGTGGTTCACTTATCTAACCTAAAGATAAATATGTGGTCCTTTTACAATTTGAATTTCTTTGTAAGCTTCTTATATTTTCTATATAAACGTCGAACAATGTTTAACATGAAATACGGTATTTTAACAGGGAAAGGCAATTTATAAATGAAAGGCAAGTAAAAGGTGAAATATGCCTTTTCTAAGTCTCTCCACTTACTATCTTCTTTTGTTTTTAAGAAATCAGATACATCGACTACATATCCCCTTCCATTTTCCATCATCACATTTTTTCCGTGAACATCACAAGGAGTTAATCCTTGCTCCCTTGCATACTCTATAGCTTCATTGATATCAAGGATTACCTGCTTAGGAATTTTAATCCCCTTATGGATAGCATCGTATAAGGTAATTTCTTTTAAACGTTTCAATACTATGAAATTTTCTCCTTTATATATAAGATTCGAATAAGAAGGATGATTTCCGATTCTTCGGTATACTTCTGACTCTTTTTCAATTCCTTCTCCTTCTCGCGCGTAAACTTTCACTACCCAATCTTTGTATTCTTTGTGCATAAATACTGCGGCATAATTACCTGTCCCTAAACACTTCCAAAGTCTAGGAATATCTTTAACTACTATAGGCTCGAATTCATCCTCACTTCTTATGCTTACCTCTTTTAATAATTCGTCCTTTATCAATCTCACAAAACTATTTATACTCATCATTTCCACTCCGGTTTTGCTACAAGGGGTACTACCCCATACCCATCAAGTTAAGGAGTACCTTCTTCCCTAATACGAAAAAATGAGCAAACTTCACTAAGTAACTAACTTTAGAGAAATAAATTTTTCATTTAGGGGGGACTTCAAAACATTAAAATGGATATTCTACGCAAATATATATTATTAATACAATAAGTTATGTTAACTTCACATAATTATATTATACAAAAACTCAGCAAATACCGTTACAAAAAGTGTACAAGCCATATCTACTCTCTCTAAATAGTTTACTGCGAATCTATTTTAAGGAGATAAGTAAATGGCATATTATGTAGGCTTAAATATATTTGTTTCCCCAAATGCTAATAGTAGTAATGATAGACTTGCTCAAATGTTTATAGGAGCTCAAGACTATTGATTCGCCTATACCAATGAAGAGTATTCCGCAGATAAAATTGACTGTTTTAATCCAGATACTTTAAAAGATTTACTCCCATATACTCAAGAAGTTAACGAATGGATTGGTTTATTTTTTGCCTGAGGAAATAGATTAGCAGATGGAGAAAGTACTGGGTGCACTTCGTATGTACCGATTGTTCAGAATGGTGAAACAACTGATTCCCAAGCTAATATTGTTGTCACTGATGAAGCAGATCATTTGTTACTTGCTCATGAAATCGGACATGCACTATTTGCTAGAATAGTAGGGAACAATATAGAAAGCACAGCACCTTGTTGTCCAAATGATCCTACAGGTCATAGTAACGAAGAAAATGATTTAATGCTTCCTATAGTACCAGCAATTCCTAACCCTATTCTCACACAAGAAGAGGTAGAAAAAGCTCTGCAAAGTCCTAAAGCTTTTTATGTTAAATAATTAATATAAAAAAGGAAAAGAAACTTCTGACATCATAATTTTCTCCCCTTTCTCTACTTATCGAGTAACATTAATAAATGAGGTACCGTCAAATTGTCATAAAGCTAAGGATTCACACTAATTATTAAGCAAAAAAGACCGTATCTGGTCTTACCCCTGTCAAGTAGACAGTATGAAAAAGACTAAGCAGCCATCGAGATTCGATATTCTATCGGAGCTCGA
>NZ_JAWRYM010000331.1:0-295 GCF_046534555.1 Bacillus sp. SIMBA_074
AGTTTTTCGACTTTATATTAAGCCAGTTATGGATTCTTTCTGGCTGAAAATTATAAGTTCTTAAGTACGAAACCATTTTTAATGTCCTAGGAGTTGTATTTCCATTCATGAAATTCCCTGTATCACCTAGAATTCCTGCATAAAATGATTTAGCTGCTTCTTTATTCATGATAAAGCCTTCTGGAAATTGCAAAAATAAATCAACAAGCATTTCACTTGCAGAGCTATAAGAAGGGTAGACCCAAGAAAGGTCACCGAATTGTTCATATTCGGGGTGGTGGTCAATTTTGATCAG
>NZ_JAWRYM010000332.1:0-293 GCF_046534555.1 Bacillus sp. SIMBA_074
GTATGAATCATAAAACTCTTCTTTAACATATTTAATTGCCTCACTATCTCCGTAAACAAAGCTTTTAATACAAGAAGATAATTCATTCTTTAAAGCATTAAATTCACTCATATTCTTAATGACTTCAAAGTTAATACCATTTTCAGCATCATATGCATCATTTTTTATCGCTAATTCATGAAGTTTAATATTAACCGCTCTAATAGAATACCCAAATTTGATTGATTCAATCTTTTCTTCCGAGAAAATCAACTTATCTACAACAGTCAAACCTTCTTTTAAACTTTCATAGG
>NZ_JAWRYM010000333.1:0-293 GCF_046534555.1 Bacillus sp. SIMBA_074
GTATTGATTCCCCTTTTGGTGGATAAAGTTACTTTGTATGTGTTTGGCAAAATAAAAGTACACTCTTTGGCAACCGAAAAGTGCAGACCATTTCCGAAAATGAAAAAAGCCTTGCCAGCTAACTAACAACCCCCTACTCTTCTATTTGGCGAACAGATAGGAGAGGGATGAAAGGAATGCTGGCAATGGCTCAACAACACTATATCAAATACTTACGAGATGTAAAAGATCAATCCATCTCCCAGATTGCAGAGCAAACGGGTATTAACTGGAGAACAGCAAAGAAATATGCT
>NZ_JAWRYM010000065.1:0-2486 GCF_046534555.1 Bacillus sp. SIMBA_074
CCGGTACAATACCGGGCTCATACCCTAGAGGCTGCCTAATGAAACGACCTGTCTAACTTTCGGGGGTCACTTCAAACGAGCCCATGACTTTTTATATGCAATATCATAAATAATCTGGGAACACTTTACAGCCCTTTTCTTGCTCCATATCATGTCCAAAGAAAATAATCGGATTTTCTTTCTTAACAACATCTTTTAAACGTTTTATTGAAGATAAAGCTAAATCCGGATCAAATCCAGCAAACGGTACTTCATCTTCAAAGTTTTCTTTCGTATATGATGCATCAATAGTTAGTAACACTGGACCTGATTTTTCCGTCTTAATTAATAATGACTGATGCCCTGGCGTATGTCCCGGTGTATATATTAATTGAACACCTGGCACTACTTCATAATCCCCTTCAATGATTTTATAGTTTAAATTCGGCAATATACATTCTTTCAAATATTCCTCTCTGTGGAGTGCTGCCTCATATTCAGCACGCTGTACAATAATTGGTGTATTTGTAAAAACGCCATTTCCTCCAGCATGATCAAAATGCAAGTGAGAACTAATGATATAAAGAAGATCTTCTGGCTCATATCCGGCACGCTTTAAAATATTTACGATCCTATCGTTCTCATTCATTTTAGGTAAAACTTGTCCTTCAACAAATGTACCTTTAAAAAGATTCTCATTATTAAGCGCACTTTCTGGCATACCTGTATCTACTAAAATAGGTCCCTTTTCTGTCTCCAAAAGATAACACCAAACAGGTAAGTTTAATAGTTTACCTGGTGTAAGTGTACTATTAACTGAAGAATGATCCAACATACAACGACCTGCTGGGACGAAATAAAGCTTCTTTACTGTCATTATGTATCCACCTTTATAAATAATTTAGGAAAAAACAATACAATATAATATTTCGCTTATTAGAAATAAACTCCTTCTCACCTTTCATTATTTCAACTATTATTTTTTCAATTGTTCATAACTTTTCATTACAAATTCAGTGATACTGGAAAGCCTATGCAGGAATTCAGTCCACCTTTAGGCACAGGATAAAAGTGTCACCTTTCCGTAGAAAAGTAAACGTCAAGTAACTTCAAAATACACAATAAAGGTTGATTTTAGAGTTACTTTTCCACATTGGTATACTTTGTCTTATTCTCCTTTTTTGGGGGATGGGCAAAAACACCCAAATAAAGCATTCTCAAAGTGGTTTGTTAAAAATTTGTTATATTGGGCTTAAAAAAAGGAAAGTAATATTTATTTGTAGAAAATTTTTAAGGATACAAATGAATGTAAAAATAGAATGACTATCTACGATAAAAAAGGGGGCACTTATATATGCTAACAAATGATTTAGATTTCCGATTAGAACCACGTTTAAAAGAACTGTATGAACAACATAAAATAAGAGCGCAGAAGATAGACTGGGGTTATCATGAGTTTTTACCATGGGATAAGGGAATGGACTTTAAAAGAGTTCCTTGGGATGAAAGTCAAGTTACTCTTCCTTCTGGTTTAATTACGGCCATTGAAACAGCTTTATTAACAGAAGTGAATTTACCATGGTTTACAACGTATTTATCTGCGACTTTTAAAGGGTCCCTTTCTGTTATTACAGATTTTATTCATACTTGGACCTCAGAAGAGGATCAACATTCGAATTTATTGGAGACATATTTACTGCTCACTCGAAGTGTGAACCCTAAGAGAATACATGAATTAAGAAAGTCAGTCGTTGAGGGTGGATTTGAGCCTGATTTTCATACACCAATCGAAGCAATGACGTATACGACGCTACAAGAACTTGCAACGATGGTGTTTTACAATAATGTAGCTAAGGTTGCAAGTAAGCACGATCCAGATCTTGCTACATTATTACGCCGTCTTGCAAAAGATGAAACTCTTCATTATGCGTTTTATCGAGACGTCATTCGAACACATTTGGAATTGGAACCTAATTATTGCTATCATATAGCCAATGTAATTAGGAATTTTAAAATGCCAGGTACTGTCATGCCTGATTTTGAAAATAGAATGGCTGTGATCGCAAAAGAAGCTAACTATGGACCACTACAATATTTTGATCAAGTACTTGATGTAGTGGTTGATTATTGGGGGTTAAAAGATTTAAGACCAATTGCACCTCTAGCTGAAAAAGCAAGAATTGAGATTTTGGAGTACCATACAAGATTAAAAAAAATACGAGATCGATTTGGTCGTTTTCAAGAGAAAACTGATCTACGTTAATTAGTAAAGGTTTGGGGATATACGCGGGGAAATTCCCCTTCCCTTTATTAAAAATCCGACACGCTCCCTATTATTTTGGTGCTGTTTTTACTTAATTTGATTTTTATATAAAAAGTAGTTGACGATAAAAACAATTTTATGATATTATAAAATATTTGATAAAAAACCACATATATGTTAAGGTTGAGAAGGTTACCATATATGGAGGTGGATTATATGTTTCAAATTGGCGATAACATTGTTT
>NZ_JAWRYM010000334.1:0-293 GCF_046534555.1 Bacillus sp. SIMBA_074
CGAGATTAAATCCCTGGTCAATGAATTTGAGAGGGAGATTTCCCCTTTTTATATTCCTAAACAGCTTTTGTCTTAAATTCCGGACTATAGGAAATAGATCGCTCGGAAGCACTAATGATATTTGGATTCTTTTCAAGTTCTTTAATCTGTAAATCAGTATATGTATTCTTACTCGTTGACCCCCTCCGTCCATACTCATTACTCCTATTGGAACATAAATAAACCGGAAAAGGGACGCTTTTTTATGTGTCAGCTATCAGGGCCAAATTTCAATTTAGAAGGGCTTTTTTAAT
>NZ_JAWRYM010000335.1:0-292 GCF_046534555.1 Bacillus sp. SIMBA_074
CAAGGAAAACCGCCTACAATTAGTTCAATCCCTTGATTTACAAATATCTTTTCATCTACCGTAGAAATGTCTTCATTGGAGTGTATTCCTCTATCGAACTGTCTAGCATAACAGTTAAAAGCATCCTGTGATTTTTTTGAAGGTTCCCATTGGTTACCCCAAATCACATCAAATCCTTTTGCCGCCTCAAGGCCCAGCCGGAACCCACCGACCCCCGCAAATAATTCAATTGCATTTATCATGACCGAACATCCTTTCGGCTTTTATACCTATTATAATAATAATCCCTAGT
>NZ_JAWRYM010000336.1:0-292 GCF_046534555.1 Bacillus sp. SIMBA_074
GTTGTCTCGGGGCGATGATCGTAGTTGCTAACCTCCAAATAGAATTCATAATCCCCTGCCGGCAGTTTCAGACTCTTTTGCGGTACATGAATCCAACCGGATTTTATCTTCACTTCTATTTCTTTACCTTCCCTGTCTGTAGCAGGAGCCGTAAAGATTTTTGATTCATCAATGGAAGTAATGCGGATACGCGCTTTTTCATTTCCCCGCGAATCTGTGGCAACCAGGTACATAAATTCGGTAAAAGCAGGTTCTGCCTCGATATACGCAGTCAGTCCCTCGTACTCATCGT
>NZ_JAWRYM010000337.1:0-292 GCF_046534555.1 Bacillus sp. SIMBA_074
GTAAGGATGGCTTTTTTCTTCGGGCAATTGTTCTTGACAATTTTATACTTGGGCTGACAATCCTCCGTTACTGTCTCTACAATTTGTTCTACATCCATTCCTTGCAAGATTTTTGATCCGGTATCCAAAGCTAAATAGGTAGAAATATTATTAATAATGCCAATGGTTCCCTCCACAATACCATCCAGTGTCATATGGATATCCTCCAGGGCACCCATATCAACGAGGATAATCATTCCCTTGTACGTGTTAATGGTAGTGATGTGATCGATAAGCTGTTGGGTAATCTGTT
>NZ_JAWRYM010000338.1:0-291 GCF_046534555.1 Bacillus sp. SIMBA_074
TTCGGATTCTTGATCTCCTGACCATCCTATTCTCGGCGTTTGCCGGTTATTCTTTATGGACAGGCGGAAGCAATCTTATAAGTGTCCTATTAATCATCCTATCACCGCCTCTATTGCTGCTGGCAAAGTATCATGGAAATCGATACTTATTATTTGCTGCATATATCACGACAACCGTTTATTTTACTGCTATTATTTATAATGGACTTTCCAATAGCGGTATCGACTTTTTCCAATCAAGCTTCCATGTCCTCCTGATTGGGGCAGCAGCCGTCTTGCTGAGCATCATAG
>NZ_JAWRYM010000066.1:0-2386 GCF_046534555.1 Bacillus sp. SIMBA_074
GGACCTTGTCCCTGTGAGAGTAGGACGTCGCCAAGCAACTTTAAGACGAGTCAGAATGACTCGTCTTTTTTGTGTTTTAAACTTCTTATCAGTCTCAAGTAAGTAATCCTTATTCTTTTGATCCTCTCATATTCATTTTCTTTCGTCATTTTTGATGTGTAGTTTAAGATTTTCTATTTTATTTTTTGTAGAAGCAAGCTGTCGGTGTGTTAAAATAGTGCAGTTGTTTTTTTGAGTACTTGAATATAAGAAGATTTAATTTTGAAAAAGGAGATAATATGAAAAAGATAGGTGTAATTACTATAGTAGTTTTAGTCCTTCTAGCAATTACTTATATGTTAGCCGGGAATTATTTTTATAATTATGCGTTGAATGCGAAACAAGAGAAAGAGTTTTTAGAGGATAATCCTCACTTAGTAGAAACTCTGAATGCATCGGGAGGTGTGTTTGCTACAAATGAAGAAAAGGATGCAAACTTTGTATCAAATCATAAACCTAATACATTGAACGTAAATTCTTTCGATAAGTTGAATTTAACAGGTTATGAATATATGAATGAACAATCTAGCCATAAATGGGCAATTGTAGTTCATGGATATGATAGCAGGGCATCGAAAATGATGAAATATATCCGGAACTTTTATGAAGAAGGATATAATGTCATAGCGCCAGACCTTCGTGGGCATGGAAATAGTGAAGGCGATTATATAGGGATGGGTTGGCACGATCGTAAAGATATTTTGATTTGGATTCAACAAATTGTAAAGAAAGACCCTAATGCTGAAATAGCACTCTTTGGAGTTTCAATGGGCGGGGCTACTGTAATGATGACTTCAGGTGAAGAGTTACCTGCTAACGTTAAAGTTATTATTGAAGATTGTGGATACTCAACTGTTATTGATGAATTTACGTATCAATTAAACGATTTATTCCACTTGCCGAAGTTTCCTGTTATGAATGCGGCAAATACAGTTACAAAATTAAGAGCTGGATATGATTTAGAAGAAGCTTCAGCTATAAAACAAGTGGCGAAAAGTAAAACACCTATGCTATTTATTCATGGGGATGCTGATACATTCGTTCCTTATGAAATGTTAGATGAAGTATATAATGCTGCAAAAGTAGAAAAAGAGAAATTAATTGTTCCAGGTGCTGGACATGGAGAAGCCGAGAAGGTAGATTCGAATAAATATTGGAATACCGTATGGAAGTTCGTGGGGAGATACATTCCAGCGTAATTGGATTGTTTTAGATTTGTATTTTGTATATACGATAATCAGAAGGAAATGTTTTTATACTTTTGATTATCGTTTTTTCTATTTAAAAACTTATTTTGGTTTGTAGTATATAAGGTTTGAAGCATAAATTTTTGAATTCCTTATTGCCAGTGCTACAATAATTGAAAACTACATGTTAATGAGGTGTTTCTATGAAAATTGAAGTATGGTCAGATTTTGTATGCCCATTTTGTTATATTGGGAAACGTAGATTAGAAATGGCTTTAGAGCAATTTCCGCATAAGAAGGATGTTGAAGTTGAGTTTAAAAGTTTTGAATTAGACCAAAATGCTCCAATCTATTCTGGAACAAGTATTAATGAAGTACTTGCATCAAAGTATGGGATTAGTATTGAAGAAGCTAAGCGTAATAATATACAACTAGGCAATCATGCAGCTAGTATGGGTTTAAGTTTTAATTTTGAAGAGATGAAGCCGACGAACACTTTTGATGCGCATCGTCTTGCCAAATTTGCAAAGGATCAAGGGAAAGAAAAAGAGATTACGGAAAATCTACTTTTTGCATATTTCACTGAATCGAGAAATTTAAGTGATGTGGATACGCTTGCTACTATTGCTGAAGCTTCAGGTTTAGATAAGCAAGAAGCTTTACGTGTTATTAATGATAAAGGTGCATATGCAAATGATGTTAGAATTGATGAAGCGATTGCTCAGCAATATCAAATTTCAGGAGTACCTTATTTTATTATTAATCAAAAGTATGCTATTTCAGGTGCGCAACCACTCGAAACTTTTGTTGGTGCACTTCAACAAGTGTGGGAAGAAGAGAATCCTGCACCTAAGTTACAAGAGCTTTCTTCAGAGGGTGGAAGTGATATGTCTTGTACTGATGAAAGTTGTTCTGTACCTTCAAAAGAACAATAGTTTTTATGATGGAATAGCAACCCATAGAGTGTTTCATGGGTTGCTTATCTATTCTTATAGAAGAGGTATATAGATAGATAATTTAATAACGTAAATAGGATTTATAAAAAAATGAAGTTTTTATAAAAACATATTGACGGTTGTATCTTAGAGGTGTAATATAGAACAAGTCGCCGATAGCAACAACGCAGAAAGCGACAAAAGAAATAAAAAAACTTGGTTGAC
>NZ_JAWRYM010000339.1:0-291 GCF_046534555.1 Bacillus sp. SIMBA_074
CCTTGATCGTAAAAATCGGATCCTGATCTTTGCTATCAAACATGTTCTGCCAAAAGATATCGAGCGGCTTTCCGTTTTGATCGGTCAGGGAAGCAACCATGCTGATTCGCAGAGGGTCAGCCATTACTTCTTTGACTGTTAAAGTGATTCCCTGATCGGTTGCGCTTGCTTGAACTTTTTTAGCAAATCCATTCTGGGCAGCTTTCTTAATACCGGGGTCTATAGACTTTTGCAGAATATAATTGTTCACGGATATTGCGGAATCAGCCTTCTTATCGATTGGGCTGCTTG
>NZ_JAWRYM010000340.1:0-290 GCF_046534555.1 Bacillus sp. SIMBA_074
TTGCTTGACATATTGATGACCGTCAACCTGCCCACCCTTAAGCGGAATGAACAAACACCCTTCCTTAACCGTTCTTGAATCGATGGTAACCCCATTTATTCCTTTGGACTGGAATGAAGTGATATCATTCAATCCATCTGCCATTTCATGTACTTGTTTCAACGTTCTCTTTATCATTTCGTTCCTCCTACATTCATCGAACCGTTAATCGCTCTCTCCCTCTTCTTCCATTAACCAAACGAAGCAGAAACCAGTGTAAATCGAACCGGCTCCTGCTGATTATAATCCAT
>NZ_JAWRYM010000341.1:0-290 GCF_046534555.1 Bacillus sp. SIMBA_074
CGTATATGAGCTTGGGAAATATTTTTGGCCCAGCCGTTGCAGGTACTCTGTACGGTTTCCATTTGAACGCGCCTTATTTGTTCGGAGCGATCATTCTGGTGCTCAGCTTGTTCCTGTCCAGAATCGAAGGACGTCGCAAATTGAAGCAAGTCGCTGCATAACCATAACTAACTAGTATGGAACGAAAGAGTAGTACAAAGTGGATTTACAGCTTTGTGCTGCTCTTTTTTGTAACGACTGCTTCGAGCGCGAGATTATTTGAAAGAAAGATTCAAACGTAAAGGCGAGAT
>NZ_JAWRYM010000342.1:0-290 GCF_046534555.1 Bacillus sp. SIMBA_074
TTTCATTGCAGGAATATTGATCTCTCATTTAGGTATTTCAGCAGGATTTTATTTCTCGGGATCACTAGGTGCAATCGCTGTGTTCTTCATGATTGTATGGAGTCACCTTGAAAGGAAAGCAACCGAACAGAATTTGAAGTTGAACTAAGCGACGTGGAAGGATTTTAGTTCACTAGAGGAGGAATGAATTATGAAGGTTGGTTTAGTTACTGATATTTTAGGTTACATGCCTTTTGAAGAGATGCTGGATACATGTGTGAATCTGGGGATAGAAACCCTGGAGCTTGGAT
>NZ_JAWRYM010000343.1:0-290 GCF_046534555.1 Bacillus sp. SIMBA_074
CGTTCACATACAGCAAGTACCCTTGAATGTCTTTGTCCCGACTGCTCCATTGCACGCGATTTCCTGACACCGATGCAGAAATGACTGGTGGCTTCGTATCCACTCGGATCGGCAAGGTCAAGGTCTGCCAGTTGGCATTGCGTCCATCGATTTTGGCCTTGATGCTAAAGTGATATTGGCCATCTGCTACCTGTTCATAGGTTCCTTTTTCGGGAACGTACGCTTTGCCATCCCAGCTCCACGCTTCTCTCTCCGTGTAGTAATAGGGCGTACCCAGCTTGGACTGATCG
>NZ_JAWRYM010000067.1:0-2355 GCF_046534555.1 Bacillus sp. SIMBA_074
CATATTTCAATGTCAACCAAGTTTTTTTATTTCTTTTGTCGCTTTCTGCGTTGTTGCTATCGGCGACTTGTTCTATATTACACCTCTATATAATAATAGTCAACATTTCTTTTTCATTTTCCACAAAAAAATTCCATACACTCATACCTCATCTTTATTTTACATATATATAATCAAGATACATGAAAGGAGTGCATCAATTGTTGGATCCCTCCTTATTACACATCATTAGTACTAATGCAAGAAGCCCACACTATCATAGAAACTTTCCTCTCATTCTATTTTGGAGTCAAAAAAGTGGTTGTACTTCCCTTGCTAAGTGGTTTTTTTACCAGATTGATTTATTACAAACAGCTTTAAACTATCACCCCTTCATCCATAATTTCGAATATGAAATATACAAAAGTACACCGGCCTATAATATACGGCTAAGTGTAGCACTACGAGATAAACAAAAGGAAACTTTCAAACTGGTTCGCAATCCGTTTAGAAGAGCAGTCAGTTCTTTCGTGTCCTTAATTGCACCTCCTTATGTAGAAAATGAAGAATGGAAACCCATTCGAAAGTTTTTATATCAAAATGAAAATTCTCCTAAAGGAATCTCATTCAAACAATTTTTATACTACCTATTTACTAAAGGTGCTCATGCAAATGATATTAACGCTCACTTTACACAACAATATATAGCAGGTGAAGAAGAGTATGTAACCAATTATATATACTTAGAAAATTTCGATCAGGAAATGAAAGAATTAGAAAAACGTTTCGAATTAAAACCTGCACCGATAAATGAGTTTTCAACATCATGGCATCATCAAACCCCTGCCATGATTTATAAAGGGAATTTCAGCGATGCCGATATTACTGATCCTTTATTCCCTCGTCACCCGACTTTTGAAAGCTTTTATGATGATGAATGTATACAGCTCGTCAAAACAATATTTCAAAAAGATTTCGATACATATAGATATAACAAAGAATATCCCTACTAATTTAAGTCCATTATCTTCGCTAAATATAAAAAGATACCTTATACATATATATGAGGTATCTTTTTAACATTTAAACTATATAAAACATACAATTTAACAGTCCCTACTATCCATTTTATTACCCTTTAATAGATTACGTAACTTTTGCTTATCCGCCCATCCTACTCCAATTAAAACTAGACTCCCTCCCATTATTATCTTCCATGTCAGAGATTCATTTAATAGGATAATTGAAGTAATGATACTTATTAACGGCAATCCATTTAAGTACAGTCCACTTATTGATGCCGAGACCGTCTCTAGCGCTTTATTCCAGAACCAATATGCTAAAATTGTTGCCCCAATAACAAGGTATACTACACTAAATCCAATCTTCCATGTTTCGATTTTTGGGAAACCGTAGTAAAAAATTTCTATCATTGCAAATGGCAACACAATAGCTGCACCTATCATTAGTGTTACTGTAGTGAAAACTTTATTAGATAAACGTCGTTCTTGTTTTGGCCGTTTTAACAAAACTGTGTAGAACGCAAATAAAAAGGTACTTAATAAAATAAGTATATCTCCTATTAAAGACACCTCTTGATTAGTATCGCTAGATGGAATTGTAATAAAGAGCACTCCTATAGCGCCCAACATAATTCCGATCCAATAATCCATCTGAATTTTCTCTTTCAGAAAGAACGCTGAAAAAAGAATTGTAACTAATGGCAATGCAGCATCAATAATACTAACATGTAATCCACTTGTTAAAGAAATACCATAGGATGTGAACATAAAGTACCCAGCTACACCAGTAAAAGACAGTAAACTCATTCTTTTCCACGGAATATGTTTATGTATAACTGCTTTTTGTAGTTCGTTAAATGAGAAAAGCATACAAATTCCACCCGCAAAGAAAAGACGAATAAATAACAAAGTAAACGGTTGAATGGATTCTAATGCCCATTTCGTTGGTGCAATGGCTGTCCCCCATAATATAACAGCCACTAATAACATGCATATTTCTTTCATAATCCCCCACACCCATCAAAAAATATATGTTAGCTACCTTAATTATAGATTTTTTCTTATGTAAAATCCCTTAAAAATACAAAAAGATTAAGTGAAAAAGAACTGGATAGCTATTTTTCACTTAATCTTTTCATATAAGATCAAAAACATTATTGTTCATTCGACAACTAAATTAACATAAAAAGGTAATTCTTACCTTCTATTTATATTTAAACGTATTACTTTATCATCCGAATTTTATTTTATACCATTTCTATTTCATTATTTTTTCATCTTTAGGGTTATTAAATTTATGGATTTTAACCTTCGGTAAATAAAAATAAACACAAAAAAACCTAAGTCGAAACGA
>NZ_JAWRYM010000344.1:0-290 GCF_046534555.1 Bacillus sp. SIMBA_074
TTGGTCACCTGGCCGGCGTCCACATCCGCCTGGGTGAAGGTAACTCGAGCCGACGCCGCGTGCGCTGGTCCTCGACAAGATCCGCGACGCCCTCCGCCCGTATGCGGCCGCCACCCTCCCCGCTATCCGCACTCTGTCAACAACCGCTACGAATCAGGGAGAACTCCTTGTCTGAAACACGCTCCGTCACCACCGAACGCGCCGAGGGCGAAGGCGCCCGGTTCACCATCAGCGAGATCAGCCACCAGCCGGCGGTGTGGCGCCAGGCGGCGGCGAACATCGCGGCCGGT
>NZ_JAWRYM010000345.1:0-290 GCF_046534555.1 Bacillus sp. SIMBA_074
GCCACATCCAGAATCCTGATTGCTTCAGGACGAATCGAAACAGCAAGGTCATAATCAGTCTGCAGAATAGAAATTCCTTCACTAACTTGATTTTGTACATTGAATTTAATCGGTTGTTCACTGTTTTTTAGGGTTACCACTATATTATCTTGTTGAACTTTTTCGACTTGAACGGGCAATAGATTAATCTCACCTATGAAACTCGCCACGAAATCATTGGCCGGCCGATTATAAATTTCTGCCGGCGTCCCGACCTGGTGGCATACACCAAAATTGAACACAGCAATCCG
>NZ_JAWRYM010000346.1:0-289 GCF_046534555.1 Bacillus sp. SIMBA_074
CCGTTGTTGTTTGGAGCCTTGTTAAACACGGTTGACCAAATGCATATTCCGGTTGTGATGGACGCGTTACAGGCGATTGGCGTCGCGCCAACCAAAGATGGACATTACGAGTTATTGCGGATTGGCGGATTTGCCGAGGCTCTCTTTAAAAACAGTGCGATTGCTCTCATTGCCTTATTCCTTTTCTGTTGTGGAAGCCAAATGAATCTGCGTGTCGGTGGTAAAGCTTTGAAAAAAGGAGCCCTGCTGACAGCATCCAAATACTTCACGGGTGTCGGTGTCGGTTTCT
>NZ_JAWRYM010000347.1:0-289 GCF_046534555.1 Bacillus sp. SIMBA_074
GAAGCAGAGCTGAATGCTGAAGCTGACAAACAGCGCAAAGAGCAAGTAGAAATTCGCAACGAAGCTGACCAACTCGTGTTCACTACTGAGAAAACACTGAAAGAAGTGGAAGGTAAAATCGATCAAGCAGAGATCGATCGTGCGAATGAAGCAAAAGACAAAGTGAAAAAGGCGCTGGAAGGCGGCAATCTCGAGGAAATCAAGTCTACGAAAGACGCATTGTCCGAGATTATTCAACAAATTTCTGTGAAGCTGTATGAGCAAGCTGCTCAAGCACAGCAAAATGCGC
>NZ_JAWRYM010000348.1:0-288 GCF_046534555.1 Bacillus sp. SIMBA_074
GGGCAGACCGGCGTGCTGGGCATCGTGCTCGATGCCAGCCGCCCGCTGGCCGCTTTTGCGGAAACCATGGCCCCCGCCCTGATGGCCGGCGCCACCCTGGTCGTCAAGCCGAGCCCGAAGGCGCCGTCGGCGGTGTTCGCGCTGTGCGAGCTGACGGCACGCGAAGAATGGCCGGCCGGCGTGGTCAACCTGTTGCAGGGCGACACCGCTGCGATCGAGGGTCTGTGCGCCAGCACCGTCGACCGCCTGCTCTATTGCGGCAACGCCGCCCTGGGGGCGCAGGTCGGC
>NZ_JAWRYM010000349.1:0-288 GCF_046534555.1 Bacillus sp. SIMBA_074
AGCCGGACCTGGCCTGATCAACCTTACGCCCTTCAACAGCAGCGCGCGTAACGATAGGGCGCCCACAAGCGTTAACAAAAAAAGGAAGGCCCATGCGACGCAAGGCCTCGACCTGTTTTGATTTCAACTTCCGTCCGGTGAGGACTACTAATTCGTTAGTCGAAAGAAAAGTCTCACTCATTGTCAAATCTCGCGGGTTGATAGCCAAAAACAGCCAAGGTCTTGATTCCAATACGTCTGGCATCGATCGAGAGACGAGCCGACTTTAATCGCTGCGTGGAAAGCTGT
>NZ_JAWRYM010000068.1:0-2288 GCF_046534555.1 Bacillus sp. SIMBA_074
AGGTTAAGCTGAAGAGGCGGAGCCGCAGCGAAAGCGAGTCTGAATAGGGCGTTTAGTACGTGGTCGTAGACCCGAAACCAGGTGATCTACCCATGTCCAGGGTGAAGTTCAGGTAACACTGAATGGAGGCCCGAACCCACGCACGTTGAAAAGTGCGGGGATGAGGTGTGGGTAGCGGAGAAATTCCAATCGAACCTGGAGATAGCTGGTTCTCCCCGAAATAGCTTTAGGGCTAGCCTTAAGTGTAAGAGTCTTGGAGGTAGAGCACTGATTGAACTAGGGGTCCTCATCGGATTACCGAATTCAGTCAAACTCCGAATGCCAATGACTTATCCTTAGGAGTCAGACTGCGAGTGATAAGATCCGTAGTCAAGAGGGAAACAGCCCAGATCGCCAGCTAAGGTCCCAAAGTGTGTATTAAGTGGAAAAGGATGTGGAGTTGCTTAGACAACTAGGATGTTGGCTCAGAAGCAGCCACCATTTAAAGAGTGCGTAATAGCTCACTAGTCGAGTGACTCTGCGCCGAAAATGTACCGGGGCTAAATACACCACCGAAGCTGCGAATTGATACCAATGGTATCAGTGGTAGGGGAGCGTTCTAAGTGCAGTGAAGTCAGACCGGAAGGACTGGTGGAGCGCTTAGAAGTGAGAATGCCGGTATGAGTAGCGAAAGACGGGTGAGAATCCCGTCCACCGAATGCCTAAGGTTTCCTGAGGAAGGCTCGTCCGCTCAGGGTTAGTCAGGACCTAAGCCGAGGCCGACAGGCGTAGGCGATGGACAACAGGTTGATATTCCTGTACCACCTCTTTATCGTTTGAGCAATGGAGGGACGCAGAAGGATAGAAGAAGCGTGCGATTGGTTGTGCACGTCCAAGCAGTTAGGCTGATAAGTAGGCAAATCCGCTTATCGTGAAGGCTGAGCTGTGATGGGGAAGCTCCTTATGGAGCGAAGTCTTTGATTCCCCGCTGCCAAGAAAAGCTTCTAGCGAGATAAAAGGTGCCTGTACCGCAAACCGACACAGGTAGGCGAGGAGAGAATCCTAAGGTGTGCGAGAGAACTCTGGTTAAGGAACTCGGCAAAATGACCCCGTAACTTCGGGAGAAGGGGTGCTTTCTTAACGGAAAGCCGCAGTGAATAGGCCCAAGCGACTGTTTAGCAAAAACACAGGTCTCTGCGAAGCCGTAAGGCGAAGTATAGGGGCTGACACCTGCCCGGTGCTGGAAGGTTAAGGAGAGGGGTTAGCGTAAGCGAAGCTCTGAACTGAAGCCCCAGTAAACGGCGGCCGTAACTATAACGGTCCTAAGGTAGCGAAATTCCTTGTCGGGTAAGTTCCGACCCGCACGAAAGGTGTAACGATTTGGGCACTGTCTCAACCAGAGACTCGGTGAAATTATAGTACCTGTGAAGATGCAGGTTACCCGCGACAGGACGGAAAGACCCCGTGGAGCTTTACTGTAGCCTGATATTGAATTTTGGTACAGTTTGTACAGGATAGGCGGGAGCCATTGAAACCGGAGCGCTAGCTTCGGTGGAGGCGCTGGTGGGATACCGCCCTGACTGTATTGAAATTCTAACCTACGGGTCTCATCGACCCGGGAGACAGTGTCAGGTGGGCAGTTTGACTGGGGCGGTCGCCTCCTAAAGTGTAACGGAGGCGCCCAAAGGTTCCCTCAGAATGGTTGGAAATCATTCGTAGAGTGCAAAGGCATAAGGGAGCTTGACTGCGAGACCTACAAGTCGAGCAGGGACGAAAGTCGGGCTTAGTGATCCGGTGGTTCCGCATGGAAGGGCCATCGCTCAACGGATAAAAGCTACCCCGGGGATAACAGGCTTATCTCCCCCAAGAGTCCACATCGACGGGGAGGTTTGGCACCTCGATGTCGGCTCATCGCATCCTGGGGCTGTAGTCGGTCCCAAGGGTTGGGCTGTTCGCCCATTAAAGCGGTACGCGAGCTGGGTTCAGAACGTCGTGAGACAGTTCGGTCCCTATCCGTCGTGGGCGCAGGAAATTTGAGAGGAGCTGTCCTTAGTACGAGAGGACCGGGATGGACGCACCGCTGGTGTACCAGTTGTTCTGCCAAGGGCATAGCTGGGTAGCTATGTGCGGAAGGGATAAGTGCTGAAAGCATCTAAGCATGAAGCCCCCCTCAAGATGAGATTTCCCATAGCGTAAGCTAGTAAGATCCCTGAAAGATGATCAGGTTGATAGGTTCGAGGTGGAAGCATGGTGACATGTGGAGCTGACGAATACTAATAGATCGAGGACTTAACCATATAATATGAAGC
>NZ_JAWRYM010000350.1:0-288 GCF_046534555.1 Bacillus sp. SIMBA_074
ATTATAATGAGAGCCGAGAAAAAATAAAGTGTATAACAAAAAAGCACCGGGGATTAGGTATCCCAGAAAGTCATAGAACGAAAAGGGGTTTTGTTTCATGATTTGCTCTGAGTAATATCCGACATTATGGCTTCAAAGCTTTTCAAGAAAACACTCTAAATGTCAAGTTTTATTTATATTTTTTGTTTTGCACTTAGTTTTTTTTAGATGTTATTCTAATTTAAAAACAAGCAAATACAGCGATTGATATAGCCATGTGGTTGATTGGCTAGGATTTCAAACCCTTTT
>NZ_JAWRYM010000351.1:0-288 GCF_046534555.1 Bacillus sp. SIMBA_074
AAGGATGTCGATAAGTAATTACTTATTCCAATCGATCGTATGTACGGCCATTTTTTATTCATATGGCCTTGGTTTATATGGAACAGTCTCATATACGACTGGATTTGTTTTCCTTTTAGCCCTGTTTTGCCTGCAAATGCTGCTTTCCTTATTGTGGATGAGTCTGTATAAATACGGACCGGTTGAATATTTATGGCGTTTTGTTACATATGGTAAAAAACCGGCTATGCGTCGATGATGACTAGATGAGAAGAAATGTAAATGATGTTCATTAAATTGTTGATTTTC
>NZ_JAWRYM010000352.1:0-287 GCF_046534555.1 Bacillus sp. SIMBA_074
CTCGTTCATCGGCAATCAGCAACTGATGCGCGACGCGCGTGTGACGGCGGACGCCGCCCTGGACACCCGACAACAGACGGCGCAGAGCTGGCGCGCGCAACTCGCGCTGCAGCGACTGATGGAGAAGCTCGAATACCGCCAAACGCATGGTGTGCCCTGGTATCTGCGCGGCGGTCTTTCGCACAACGATGAAGTACTCGCGTCGCTCTGGGAGCCGTACCGGACCATCGCGACGCGTAACCTTCAGGCACCTGTCGTCAAGTCAATCGAGGCGCTTCTCAAGTATG
>NZ_JAWRYM010000353.1:0-287 GCF_046534555.1 Bacillus sp. SIMBA_074
GCGAGGCCCTGCCGACCGGAGCGCTGGTCGCCACCGACGGTCGCCCGGATTCCGCGGCCGTGGCCTGGCAGGTGGAGCACAACGGACCCTGGCTGTACGAGCTCGGCGAGACCCGTGCCTCGGCCTACCTGCTGCTGTCCGGTCCGACCGATCAGGACCACCAGTGGTCGGTCGCCGTGCGGCCGGGCGCTCCGTTCGTCTCCGCCCGCGCTTCCGTCGCTCTCGGCGGGTCGGGCGCTCCGGGCGGACTCGACAGCGCCCTCGGCGCGCTGACCGACCAGCGGCGC
>NZ_JAWRYM010000354.1:0-287 GCF_046534555.1 Bacillus sp. SIMBA_074
CACCACTTGGATTTCATCGCTATCTTCTTCCTGGTTATTCGTTTTATATTCATTTATGCCGATGACTCCCGCTGCACGATCTTTTCCCTCCAATTCCAAAGCTTTCGGAACGGACAGCCAGTAAGCAAGACCGATTCCAATACCGCCGGCAGATAGCTTGCCTACTATGACGGGTAAAATTAAGGATGGCTGAAAGTTGGCTGTGAAAGATAAATGATCGCCTAATAGGAAAGCTGCACACACAGCGAAGGAAATGTTTATGACCTTATCCTTCGGAGGCATATCTT
>NZ_JAWRYM010000006.1:0-213705 GCF_046534555.1 Bacillus sp. SIMBA_074
AGCCCGGTACAATACCGGGCTCATACCCTAGAGGCTGCCTAATGAAACGACCTGTCTAACTTTCGGGGGTCACTTCACCCTGGCATAAGGCTTTTTCTATTACCATTTTAAAATAGAGAATCCATACGGTGGAAGTGTAACTTGTAATACACTTGCTTCCGCTGAAAATTCTTCGTTTGTATAAATGTTAATTATTTTCTTCCCTGTAATATGAAGAGGGAGTGAAGTTGTAACTTCACTGTTAGTAGGATTTAAAACGAAAAAGATAGTTTCATCTTCATATGTTTTTGTATAAGAAATATAATTATGTTCATCATTTGCCTCAATGAATTGAAAAGTACCGTTTCCTCCAAATGCTTTATGTTGTTTCCGTAATGAAATTAATGTTTGTATATGTGTAAATAAAAGAGTATCTTGTTCTTTTTCATCCCATATCATGCATTTGCGGCAGTCAGGGTCCATTCCACCATCCATACCGATTTCATCGCCGTAATAAATACAAGGAGAACCGATGAAAGAAAGGTGAAATACATAGAGTAACTTTAACTTATTTTTATCCCCGTTACATGTTGCTAAAATTCTAGGTGTGTCATGACTGTCTAATAAATGAAATGCCGCTTCATTTACATTCATAGAGTAGGAATGTAGAGAATCGATAATTTGTTTCATAAATTCACTTGCATGAATGGACTCGTTAGCAAAGTAAGAAAGTAGAGCATTTGTAACAGGATAGCTCATTACAGCATCAAATTGGTCACCTTGTAGCCATGGGAGTGCATCGTGCCAAATTTCGCCTAAAATATATACTTCAGGATTTAATGCTTTTATTTCACTTCGGAATTCTCTCCAAAAACTGTGATCAACTTCATTTGCTACATCAAGGCGCCAACCATCTATATGGAATTCCCTTACCCAATAACGACCTACTTCAAGTAAATATTCTTTTACATCTGGATGTGCCGTATTTAATTTAGGCATATATGGTGTAAACGCGAAAGTATCGTAATTAGGAAGTGGCTCAGTAATAATCGGAAATTCATGAATATGGAACCACTCTTTATAAGCTGACTGCTCGCCATTTTCTAGTACGTTTTGAAATTTATCAAAGAAGTATCCGCTATGATTAAAAACAGCGTCGAGCATTACTTTTATACCATGTTCATGACACGCCTGAACGAGTTCTTTGAAAGTTTCTTTCGTCCCGAATTGTGGATCAATTTCCATGTAATCGATTGTGTCATATTTATGATTCGAATGAGCTTTGAAAATAGGAGTGAAATATATTCCGGAAATTCCAAGTTTAACAAGGTAATCAAGGTTTTGAATAATACCAGCAAAATCTCCGCCGAAAAAATTAGTTGGAGTTGGTTCAGTACTTCCCCAAGGAAGGGTGTTTTCTGGATTCAGTGTGCAATCCCCATTAGCGAATCGTTCTGGGAAAATTTGATACCAAACTGTGTCTTTAACCCAGGACGGTGCTTTGAATACATCGTTTGCATGAATAAATGGAAAACAGAAAAAGTTACCAACATCATCATTTGGAATGTTAGAAAAAAATCCTCGTTCTGTATAAATAAGAGATTCTGCATCATTTATTAATTCAAATCCATAACGTAAGCGTTTAAATTGTGGTTCGATGGAAATTGACCAATAATCAAATAACTCAGTAGAACCAGTTTTTTTCATCGGTGTACTCGCTGTAATCCATTTCCCATCTTGCCATTCATAAGGATCACCGTAGATGAGAGCAGCGGTGTGAATATCGTCTCTTTTTGTACGCATCTGGATGTGAATCGTTTTTTCGTCGTAAGCGTATGCATAATTATCTTTCGGCCTATGATAGATCGCTTCTTTAAACATATAGAAAATCCCCCTTTAATATCTCTATACATATCGTTCCCTTAAACGTAATAATAAAGATTATGTTGCAAACGATTGCTTTCCCATAACTATAATGTTGCTTATAAGAGTAGTATTCATTTTATATAAAGTCAATGGATAAAGAGTATAACGGCAATATTTAAAAAATTAATATTTGCAAAATAAATAAAAGGATGTATAATGATAGACAAATAGCGCAAACGTTTTCATAGATTATGATATTGTTTGCGCTTTTATTAAACTATCGAATGCAAACGTTTTCAATTAAAGAGGTACATAGACAATTTAGGGAGGTTTTTGGGATGAAGAAAGCATTATCACTATTAACGATTTCAGCATTGTCAATCGGTATGTTATCTGCATGTGGACCGAAAGATTCAGGGAAAAAAGAAGCAAGTAAAGAGAAGAAAGATTATGATCTTCTCGTTTGGGAAGATGAGAAAAAAGGTGTGGGTCTAGAGCCGGCAGTGAAAAGTTTTGAAAAGAAATATAATGTGAAAGTAAAAGTTGAAGAGGTTCAGATGACGAAACAAATAGAAAAACTTCGTCTCGACGGTCCAGCTGGCACAGGGCCAGATGTTGTAACATTGCCACATGATCATATTGGTAATGCGGTAACAGAAGGGCTACTTTCAGAGGTGAAAGTGGATGATACGGTAAAAAATAAATTTACAGATTTATCAATAAAGGCACAAACATACGACGGAAAACTATACGGTTTACCAAAAGCAATTGAAACACCAATCTTTATTTATAATAAAAAATTAATGTCAAAAGCACCAGAAACGATGGATGAGCTGTATAACTTCTCAAAAGACTTTACGAAAGATGACAAGTACGGATTTTTAACATTAGGAGATAACTTCTATTTTGCTAACGCATTTATGGAGGGTATGGGCGGTTATGTATTTGGTGAAAAAGATGGAAAACTGACTCCGACAGATATTGGATTAAATAATAGTGGTGCAGTACAAGGTGCTGAATATATTCAAAAATGGTATAAAGAAAAATTATTACCAAAAGGAATTATTGGTGAATCTGGCGGTTCAGCTGCAGATGGATTATTTAATGAAGGAAAAGCAGCATCTATTATGAATGGTCCATGGGCATTCCAAGCGATGGAAAAGGCTGGAATTGATTATGGTGTTGCTCCAATGCCGAAATTACCAAATGGTCAACCGATGAAAACGTTCGTTGGGGTAAAAGGATGGCATGTAACAAGTTTCTCTAAACAAAATGATTTAGCTACAAAATTCACTGAGTGGGTAACAAATGAAGAAAACGCAAAAATTCGATTTGAGAAAACAAAAGAAATTCCTCCAGTAAAATCAGTGATGGAAGATCCAATTATTAAAGATAATGAGGCTGCAAAAGCAGTTGCAACTCAATCAGAAAATGGAATTCCAATGCCGAATATTCCAGAAATGCAAGAAGTTTGGAAACCAGCTGGAGATGCGCTTCAATTAGTTGTATCAAATAAACAAGAGCCAAAAGCAGCACTTGATAATGCAGTGAAACAAATTAAAGGTAATATTGAGGCAAACCACAGCAATAAAAAATAAGGTGAAATTCGTGCCTCTAAATATGAGAGGCACGAATTCTCTCCCTTCCAAGTAGGAAGAAAAAAGGGGGAAGGAACATGCAAACATCTATGGAACCAGCGAAAGAGTTAAACGGTTCAAAGCATAGGAAAATGGCGACCATGTTATCAATCATTCCAGGTATTGGTCAACTATATAATAAACAATATGTTAAAGGTCTTATTTTTCTAGTATTAACAGGTTCATTTATTGTAGCATTTGCTGATTTGTTAAATATAGGATTATGGGGTATTGTAACGCTCGGTACAGAAGTTCCACGTGACCATTCGGTCTTTCTATTAGTAGAAGGGATTTTGGCACTTATCGTCATAGTATTCGGACTCGGAATATATGGATTTAACTTGTATGATGCATACCAAAATGGGAAGAAACGTGATATAGGAACACCATTAAACTCAGTAAAAGAGCAGTACCGTAACTTATTAGATCAAGGTTTTCCATATTTAATGGTTTCACCAGGATTTCTATTACTAATCTTTGTAGTTGTATTTCCAATCATTTTTGTAATCTTAATTGGATTTACGAATTATGATTTATATCACTCTCCTCCAGCTAAATTAGTAGATTGGGTGGGCTTTAAAAACTTTATTGATATTTTCACATTACCAATGTGGAGAGATACATTTTTAAGTGTATTTTCTTGGACTGTCATTTGGACGTTTGTTGCAACAACATTACAAGTTGCACTTGGTATTTTTTTAGCGATTATCGTAAATCAGCCTGGTATTAAAGGTAAGGCAATTATTCGAACAATCTTTATTTTACCGTGGGCTGTTCCAGCATTCGTATCTATTCTTGTATTTGCTGGTATGTTTAATGAAACATTTGGAGCAATTAATAACCAAGTATTAGCTTTATTCGGGATTGAAAAGATTGCTTGGATGACAGACCCGTTTTGGGCGAAGATTGCTTTAATTATGATTCAAACGTGGCTTGGTTTCCCGTTCGTCTTTGCAATGACAACAGGTATATTGCAATCGATTCCAGGAGAATTATATGAAGCGGCTACAGTAGATGGAGCAACAGCTTGGCAACAGTTCCGCAAAATTACATTGCCACTTGTTTTATACGCAACAGCGCCAATATTAATTACGCAATATACGTTTAACTTTAATAATTTTAGTATTATTTATCTATTTAATAGCGGGGGACCTGCTGTGTCTGGACAAAATGCAGGTGGAACGGATATTTTAATTTCATGGATCTATAAGTTAACGATGACTTCGGCTCAGTACGGAAAAGCAGCAGCTCTTACAATGATTTTATCGTTAATTGTTATTACAGTTGCGTTATGGCAATTTAAGAGAACAAAATCATTCCAAGAAGAGGATATGATGTAAATGAATATTAAAAGACAGAAGATGTTACGTCTCTCATTAAGTTATTTAGTTATTTTCGTAATGTGTGCCATCATTTTCTATCCGTTATTATGGATTATTGGCTCATCGTTTAATCCAGGGGATAGTTTATCTGGGTCAAGTATTATTCCGGAAAATGCCACGTTAGATCATTATCGCAAGCTGCTTGATCTCGATTCAAGTAATTACTTACTTTGGTATAAAAATACTTTGAAAGTTAGCGTAATGACGATGATTTTCTCTGTACTAGCCATTAGTTTTACTGCCTATGCATTTTCGAGATATCGTTTTGTTGGAAGAAAGAATGGTTTATTAACATTTTTAATTCTGCAAATGATCCCGAATTTTGCAGCGTTAATCGCACTATATATATTAGCTCAGTTAACAGGATTACTTGATACACATCTTGCATTAATTTTAATTTATGTGGGCGGGGCAATTCCGATGAATACATGGCTAATGAAAGGGTATTTTGATACGATTCCAAAAGAACTGGATGAATCAGCTCGAATGGATGGAGCAGGACATTTCCGTATCTTCTGGCAAATCATTATGCCGCTTGCAAAACCAATCGTAGCGGTTGTAGCGCTATTCACTTTCATCGGTCCATTTACAGATTTCATTTTAGCGAGTATTATTTTGCGCACACCGGAAAATTATACTTTAGCAGTTGGACTATATGAAATGGTAGCGAAAAAATTTGGTAATGAATTTACGACATTTGCAGCTGGTTCAGTATTAATTGCAATTCCGATTTCTATTTTATTCTTATCGCTGCAAAAATATTTTGTTTCCGGTTTAACAGCTGGAGGTACGAAAGGATAAAAATGGGACATTACGTCCCATTTCTCTTTTCATCTCCCTATAAAAAATTTGTAGGGAGATGAAAAGAGATTTGACATCATATGTGAAAAGAAGTGAAATAAATAGTATATTATAGTATAGGAAAAAATAGCTATATCCCTTACAATACATGGAGAGGGAGAATATGATAAGTTTTGCAAGATAGAATAAATAAATGACAGTTTATGACTTCTCCTATGACTTGCAACGGGTGCAAGATAAAATATATAAAAATGGCAGAGAAGTGAAAGGAGGGGATTTTTATGACAGTTACAATTAAAGATGTGGCGAAGAAGGCGAACGTAGCACCATCAACTGTTTCTCGTGTAATTGCTGATAATCCAAGTATAAGTGAAAAGACAAAGCGCCGTGTTCGAAAAGTAATGAGTGAATTAGGGTATCATCCAAATTTAAATGCAAGAAACCTTGCGAACCAAACGACGAAGACACTTGGTCTTGTTATGCCGAGTTCTGCAAGTAAAGCTTTTCAAAATCCGTTTTTCCCAGAAGTTATAAGAGGAATTAGTTCATTTGCACATGTGGAAGGGTATGCGCTTTATATGTCGACTGGTGAAACGGAAGATGAAATTTTTAATGGTGTTGTAAAAATGGTACAAGGGCGTCAAATCGGTGGTATTATTCTTTTATATTCAAGAGAGAACGATCGGATTATTCAATACTTGCATGACCAAAACTTCCCGTTTGTTTTAATTGGAAAACCATATGATCGAAAAGATGAAATTACATATGTAGATAATGACAATTATACAGCTGCAAGAGAAGTAGCGGAATATTTGATTTCATTAGGCCATAAACAAATCGCATTCATCGGCGGTGGATCAGATTTACTTGTAACGAGAGATCGTTTGGCGGGGATGAGTGATGCTTTGAAACTAGCAGATATTCTATTGCCGAAAGAGTATATTTTACACTTTGATTTTTCAAGAGAGAGTGGTCAACAGGCTGTTGAGGAATTAATGGGACTAAAGCAACCACCGACGGCAATTATAGCAACGGATGATTTAATTGGACTTGGCGTGTTAAGTGCGCTTTCTAAAAAAGGATTTGTTGTACCGAAAGATGTTTCGATTGTAAGCTTTAACAATGCTTTATTATCAGAAATTGCTAGTCCACCACTTTCGACAGTTGATGTGAATATTTATCAATTAGGGTATGAAGCGGCAAAAGCTTTAGTTGATAAGGTGGAGCATTCTGAATCTACTTCAAAATGCATTATTATTCCGCATAAATTATTGAAGCGTCAAACTTGTGATCATTATGCAACAAAAAGCTAAGAGTTTAACTCTTAGCTTTTTTCTTTAGAAAGGCTTCTAAACGGTCACAGCCTTCTTTTAAAGTTTCGATACTGTAAGCATAGGAAAGGCGAAGGTAGCCTTCACCGTATTCGGAAAATGCGGTTCCAGGAACAATGGCTAGCCCAGCTTCTTTTACAAGATCAAGTGCAAAATCAAATGATGAAGATGTTAAATGTCCAACATATGGGAATAAATAAAATGCACCTGTTGGCTTCTCAACAGTTAAACCCATTTGAATGAGTCTATTATATACGTAATCACGGCGTTTTTTGTATTGATAGCGCATCATCTTCGGGGCATCTTTAGCAGCTGTTAAAGCTTCGATTGCAGCATATTGAGCAATTGAAGTAGCGCATGTAACATTGTATTGATGCACTTTTAAAATGTGTTTTGCTAAATAACTTGGGGCAAATAAAAGTCCGATACGCCAACCAGTCATAGAATGTGATTTTGATAAGCCGTTAATGACAATAGTCTTATCACGCATTTCTGGGAAATGAGCGATAGATGTGTGTTTTTCTTCATATACAAGTTCGCTATAAATTTCATCGGAAAGAACGAAAATATTTTTATCTTTTAAGATAGATACAATATCTTCTAATTCTTCTTTTGATAAGGTAACACCAGTTGGATTAGAAGGATACGGTAAAACGACGCATCTTGTTCGTTCTGTAATTGCATTTCGCAGAGCTTCAGCTGTTAAACGAAATCCAGTTTCACGAACATCTATAAAAATAGGAGTTGCACCGCATAGTCGAATAATCGGCTCGTAACCAGGGTAAATAGGAGCAGGCAAAATTACTTCCGTTCCTGGTTCTAAAATAGTTCGGAATGCAACATCGATCGCTTCACTAGCACCGATTGTAACAATGGTTTCGTTTTCAGGTGAATAATGTAAATTGTAGTTGTCCTTTACAAAGTTACAAGCTGCCTTGCGTAATTCTAGTAAACCAGCGTTATGTGTATAGCTTGTATAATTTTCTGTAATGGCCCGTTTAGCTGCTTCTTTTACTAGAGAAGGTGTAGGGAAATCGGGTTGCCCAATTGTTAAAGAGATAAGATTATCATAGTTTTGAATCATATTAGAAAACTGGCGAATTCCAGAAATCTGGATGTCCTTCACTCTAGGATTAATGAATTGTTCCATTGTATCTCCCTTTCTTCCGTTTGAAAATTAAGTCCATTTTATCATATTTTCTATGATTACGCTTTGCATATGTTATTTAGAAAGAGAGAAAAGAAAAAAGCCGCTGAAAGCGACTTTTTAATAACCGTATTCCCAATCTATTTCATCTTCGTTCCAAAGTACGGAAGATACTTTGCCAAGATGGACAACGGATTCATTTACAGCACATGTACAGTCTTCGTCCCCTGCTTTATGTTGCAATTCTTCGTATACTGATTTTTCAACGTTTTCTAGCACAACCAAATTTTCTTCTTTTAAAACAAGCGTAGTACCCGCCATATTTATCTTCCTCCTACTAAAGTAATGATCACTTATTTGTAAACATAGATAGTATGGATTATATGCTGTATTTTGCGATAGTTGTCCGTCTAGTGAAGTGTTTTTTATTTTCTTTGTAATCCGTATTCATTGTATACTGCACGAAGGAAATTTGGTACAGGGTTTACAATCATTTCGGAAATTTGTAACATTTATTATTAGTTGTTAACAAATAATTAACAAAGATGTTAAGAAAAATCAAAATTTTGAAACAAATAGACTTATAAAATGATATAATCATATCAAAATACATATAGGGGATGAGAGGCTATGGAGCTGATTCGTGATTTAATGATCCAAATTGCCATCATTATTTTACCACTATTTTTATATGAAGCGATTCGTTTAAATCGTTATCAAGGAATGCTTCCGAAGCCTAATCGCTACTTTATTATGTTTTTATCTAGCGTTACACTCGTTCTCTCCATGACATACTCTATTTGTTTTGGTACCGTTTGCGGATACAATTTTCATCCAGTCCCAATTGTTAGTGGTTTTTTATATGGTGGGATTGTTGGGCTCATCCCTGCCATTATTTATGTTGCATATGAATGGATTTTTAAGGGGCTTAGTTGGTTGCCTATGGTAGAAGTTATATTTCTTTCGATAATTCCATTATTTTTGTCAAAGAAATGGTCTCTTTTTTCAAGAGATAAGAAGCTAATATTAGCTTTTATGATTGCATCATTTTATGTTCTTGTTTCATTAGTAGTCGGGATGTTGAATGTCCTTTTAGAAACAGGTTTTACACCGTACATATCTAATCTATATAGTGGGTATATATTTGCATCACTTATTATGGTTATGACAATGGTATTTCAAGTGTATTTGACTGAGTATTTAAACGAAAATGCATTATTGCGTACAGAAATGCAGAAATCAGAAAAACTTAATATTGTAAGTGAGTTAGCTGCAAGTGTTGCACATGAAGTTCGAAACCCTCTCACTGTTGTACGAGGGTTTATTCAATTGCTAGAGAGTACGGAAGACGTAAAAAACAAAGATTATATGCGTCTCGTATTAGCTGAACTGGATCGTGCTGAACAGATTATTTCAGATTATTTAAATTTAGCAAGGCCTCAAATTGAAAAAAAAGAACATATTTGTTTATCAGCACAATTAATTGAAATGACAACTCTTATGTCATCATTTGCAGCGATGCAGGGCGTTTATTTGCAAGTTGAGATTTCTGAGAGCCTTTATACTATCGGCGATAAGACGAAATTGAAGCAAGCTATTATGAATGTTGTTAAAAACGGTATTGAAGCAATTCAAGGAAACAAAGGGTATTTAAAAGTAACAGCTATTCAAAAAGATGAATTGATAATAATAAGAGTTAAAGATAGTGGTGTTGGAATGACAAAAGAACAGTTAGTAAGGCTTGGACAACCGTATTATTCTTTAAAAGAAAAAGGAACAGGATTAGGCCTTATGGTAACATTTAGTATTTTACAAGCGCATAATGGCACATTGGAATATAAAAGTGAAAGCGGAAAAGGAACTGAAGCTATTATTATATTGCCAGCTGTACGATATAAGGAATAAAAGTTACCGATAGAAGGTAACTTTTTATTTTTCGTGCATTAGAAAAAGTTACAAAATTTCATTCATTTATTTTTTCTTGTTTTGTTCGAACGAATAAACTTTTAAATGATTGAAAGAAGCTTTGCTCTTTTGAGGCGGCGACTAATCTTTTTGTTTCTTGAATTTCACGAATAACTTGCATAAGTTGTGTATCACGGTTGCTATCTTTATTGTAAATTTGATTGACAAGTTTATTCATTTTTTCTTCTTGTTTGGATTCTCGCTTATACATATGATTCATTAATAAGTCCATCTTTTCTTTTTGGAGTGCATCTGTTTGAGCGGCGTGAACAACTAGATCTTGTAACATTTTTTCTTGTGAGCCTTCTTTTACATAAACTTGTTGCATTAGTTCATCTAATTTCTCGTCTTTTAAACGATTTTGTGTAATGAGAGTAGAGTTTTGATGAATAATTGCTTCATTTAATTGAGCAAGCATTTCAAGTTTTAGCATGAACTCCTCAAAGTTACGCCCATCTTCTTTTGGTTGCACTTCTTGTTTATCTTGAATAACAGGTACAGGTGGGGCATCTTTTTCTTTTAAAATAATAGGTATTGTTTCTGAAATGTCCTCTTGTAATGTAGCAGCTCTTTCATGTATAGATTTCAATAGTTTTAAATCATCCAATTTATAAATACGAGCATCAGCTGTCTTTGAAATGATATAACCGTGTTCCTCTAAGAGTTGGCTATATTTTCGGACTATATGTTTTGGGATACCTGTTTTATTTGTAACATCTTTCGTTTTATAAATAGCTTCCATGATAGTTCCTCCCCAAAAAGTATCGTATATATCATTTCAACCTTTTATGTGGACTTCCTTTGAAAAAGAATGTCGGAAGGTTATTAGTTTTCTACAGCATTAGTGAAAAGATGAAGAAAAATGAATGTTTTTGGCGGAATGGAGAGGAAGAGCTAAAATAATGTCTGAAAACATACATAGAAGAAGTTTGTTATAATAACTGAGGAAAAGAAATTGGTAGGAACACGGAGGTACACATGAAGCAATTTAAAGGTATTATCATTTCAATTATTGCAATTCTTTCTCTTTTGGTAGCGGTATATGAAGTACTTGTGCCAGAGGAGACAAGTACTAAAAAAACAACTACGTATGATCAAATTCTAGAGTTCCCGAAAGAACGATATCCAGAGACCGGGAAACATATAACGGATGCTATAAAAGAAGGACATTCGGAAATGTGTACAATTGATCGTAATGGTGCAGCGGATAGAAGGAAATTATCGTTAGCGCCATATCCGACGAAGAAAGGTTATGATCGTGATGAATGGCCGATGGCGATGTGTAAGGAAGGCGGAAAAGGAGCTCATATTGAATATATAAGTCCAGCAGATAACCGCGGTGCAGGTTCTTGGGTAGGGAATAAGCTAGACAAATATCCAGATGGTACGCGTGTGAAATTTGAAGTGAAATAGTAATTGGCATACATTTCATAGTGGAGGAGAGGGATAGTTATGGAATTAACAATTTCATATTCGCAATTAATGATAATGAACTATGATGGTCAGCAGCCTTATGTAGATTGGACTCCTGAAGATTTTGAAAGAGGCTATGCTGAGGTGGATGGAGCTATTATTTTTGAAGCAATCTCTGACTATACTTGTGAAGTGGAAGTTACTTGTGGAAATCATATTGAGAAAGAAGAAGTGGTTAGAACGATATCAGTTCCTTTCACAGTGAAGAATGAAGAAGTATATATAACAAGTATTCTTTCTAATAAATATCATATTCC
This sequence comes from Bacillus sp. SIMBA_074, assembly GCF_046534555.1. Classification (NCBI taxonomy): domain Bacteria; kingdom Bacillati; phylum Bacillota; class Bacilli; order Caryophanales; family Bacillaceae; genus Bacillus; species Bacillus sp. SIMBA_074. The sequence continues at coordinate 11,839 of NZ_JAWRYM010000006.1, forward strand.
TATTCCGAACGGGGAATATATGATAGTCTTGCAGGCAACTCCTCTTGAAGAGCCATCAGACGATGAATTGTATAAAGTACAATACGATTTCTATTTTGAGAGTGTAGAATAAAAAAACGTGTTATCCTTTTTGAAGGATAACACGTTTTTTATTATGCGTTTGTTTTTAGGAGAGAACGAGCGTCTTTTGCTGCCTGAACCATGTGCTCTAAAGCAGGTATAACTTCCTCAGTTCTTCGTGTTTTTAAACCACAGTCTGGATTAATCCAGAAATATTTAGGGTCACATACTTGTAAAGATTGTTCTACGATTGTGAACATTTCATCTTTACTTGGGACACGTGGGCTATGAATATCATATACCCCTAGACCAATTCCTTTTTCATATGTTGTATGCTTTAATGTATTAATAAATTCTCCATGACTTCTTGATGTTTCGATAGAAATAACATCTGCGTCTAACGCTCGAATTGCATCTACAATATCTTCGAAGTTACTATAACACATATGAGTATGAATTTGTGTTTCATTTTCTACAGAAGATGTTGCTAAAAGGAATGATTGAACTGCCCATGTAATGTATGCATCCCAATCTTTTTCTTTTAACGGCATACCTTCACGAAGTGCAGGTTCATCGACTTGGATTACTCTAATTCCGGAAGATTCAAGTAATTCAATTTCATGACGAAGTGCTAATGCAATTTGATATGATACTTCTTTTCTTGAAATATCATTTCGAACGAATGACCAATTTAAAATAGTGACAGGTCCAGTTAGCATACCTTTTACTACTTTCTCTGTTAAGCTTTGTGCATATACAGTTTCTTTAATAGTCATTCCACTTATAAAGGCAACATCACCATAAATAACAGGTGGTTTTACGCAACGAGAACCGTATGATTGTACCCATCCGTTTTTAGTAAAGGAGAAACCAGCAAGTCTTTCTCCAAAATATTCCACCATGTCAGTTCTTTCGAATTCACCATGTACTAGTACATCAAGACCAATATCTTCTTGGTAACGAATCCACTTTGCAGTTTCTTTTTCAATGAATTGATTATATTGTTCATTTGTAATATCGCCGTTACGCCACTGTTTACGTGTTTGACGAACTTCAGATGTTTGCGGGAAGCTACCAATAGTTGTTGTTGGTAACAACGGTAATTGTAAAGCTACTTGCTGTAGTTCATATCGTTTTTCAAATGGAAGAGGACGTGAGAAATCATCTTCTTTAAGTGATGTACGTGCCACTTTTACATCTTCACGATTACGTGCAGCTGATGAGCGGATTGCATGATGTGCATTACGATATGTTGTTAAATCGCTACTGATGCTTTCTACACCTTTAGTAAGAGCAGAATGGATAAGGACTAGTTCTTCTAATTTTTGATTAGCAAATGCAAGTGCATCAAATAATTCACTTGTTAAGTGCGTTTCTTCCGTTTTATCAATTGGAGTATGCAATAAGCTACAAGAAGGTTGAACAATTAAACCTTTTGCTGTGATTTGATTTTGTAATGTTGTAAATAAAGAAAGTACATCATCAAGATCAGCTCTCCAAATGTTACGGCCATCTATACAACCGATAGCTAAAATTTTATCAGCTGGGAATCCGTATTTTGAAATAGCATTTACATTACCTTCTTTGCCATGAACAAAGTCTAATCCAATACCAGAAACAGGGAATGCAATAATTTCTTCATAGTTCTCTTCTACACTATCAAAATATGTTTGTAGAAGAAGATTCGCATTTGGAACCTCTTTATGAATAGCTTCGTAAAGTTCTTTCGCTTGATTAATTTCATCTTTTGTTAAAGATGCGAAGATTGGTTCGTCAACTTGAATAATTTGTGCTCCAGCTGCGTGTAATTCAGAGAATAATTGTACATAAGGTGCAACTAGCTCTTTTAAAATAGTGGCAAATTGCTCTTCGTTATAACCTTTTGCTAGTTTTAGGAATGTATAAGGGCCTAAAATAACTGGTTTTCCATCAACGCCTAACTCTTTTTTCGCTTCTTCATATAAACGAAGAGGACGATTGTCTTTTAAAGAGATTTGTAATCCTTCTTCATATTCAGGAACAATGTAATGATAGTTTGTGTTAAACCATTTTGTCATTTCAGAAGCAACGTGATCTTTAGAGCCGCGTGCCATTGCAAAATATACATCAAGGTAAGAGGTAAACTCTGAAAAACGTGACGGGATGAATCCTAACATGTAGGCCGTATCCAGAACGTGGTCATAATATGTAAAATCGCCAACTGGAATTAATTCAATTCCCTTTTCTTGCTGTACTTTGACGTGTTGAAGGCGAATTTCTTTCATTGTCGTTAAAAATTGTTCTTCATCAATTTTATTGGACCAAAAAGCTTCCAATGTTTTTTTCCACTCTCGTTGTAGTCCGATACGTGGATAACCTAAGTTACTTGTTTGAATTGCCATTTTAAATTCCTCCCTAATTGAAAGTAAGCATTTCCGTTTACTCGGAAATACCTATAACAAAAAGCATAAAGGCATAGAAAAATAAGCCTTCCTTTTTGTTCTTAACACCTCATCATCATCCGTGAGTCTATCAGTGTTGTTAAAATAGGCAGGTATCCTGACTTATGCTTCATATAATTTCTTTCACCTTCCCGCTTTCACAGTGGCACAAAAAAGAAATCTCAGCATTTACAGTGGCGGGACCGTGTTGGAGTTTCACCAAACTTCCCTTTTAAACACGAAGTGAAATATTCGTGTACCTATTTTCCTTTTGAAAGGAATTTAACAAGCGATATGATATTGAAACAAATTCTAACACAATTTTCGGAATTTTGTCCACTGTTTTAAAATAAGAAAATTCTAAAGTTTTTTATTCTTACCATTCGGATTATTCTGATTTTTTCAAGAGGGAAGAGAGGTTGGGGAAATTGAAATGAAGTGCGATTAAACTTGTAAAGAAGTGGATATCTGTACAGAGATAAGATGCCATTTATGTTATTCAACAATTGGCTCATCTTATGTCGAACCTAAAACAAGCATACCCCCTTCCTAAATTAGAACGGGGGTATGCTTGTTTTAGGTTTTACAATGAAATAACTTTATTGTCTTTTTACAGTTTCTTCTTTATAAGTTCAACCTTCATCTATATCAATTTCTGAAAGTCGTCCTGCAACTGCATCTGTAAGGAGGGTGTTTAACCATTGCAATTCAACTGTAATATGTTCAATAACGCTTTGTAAAATATATAGTTGTGCACGAGGAATGTGTCCTTTGCTACAATCATAAATAGTTTGCATTTTATGTAAATATTGAACGGTATCATTTTTCTTTTTTTCTAAAATAGGAATTAACTCTTGATCATCACCAAAATGAGCGAAAGAGAGTGCCGAATAAATTGGTTTATATATTTGATTTTTTGCCTCAAATTGTTTTAATAGTAACGTGTGAAATAACCGTTTACCTTCTTCTGTTATATGAAAGATTGTTTTATCGGGTCTATTCGTATCTCGAACAATCGTGGTAATACGAATTGCACCCTGCTTTTCTAATTGTTCGAAGGCGTAGTAAAGTGATCCTTTTGCATATTTAATATAACAATCCATTTGTCGTTCTTTCATGATGTGCTGCACTTCATATGGATGTTTATCTCCTTCAAGTAGCAAGCCGAGAATGACTAATTTCATGCTCATGCTGTCTCAACTCCTATAAATAAAAACTTTATACATATTATAAACGGCATATCCGTTTTCATAAAGGGATATGCCGTTTCTTTTCTCTATATTAACTTACTTGCTTTTGTTTTTGTTTCGTTTTTGGACCTGTAAAGAGGCGTTCATTTCCCATAAGTAAAATACAAATAATACTTAGTACAGCCGGGATCAGTGCCCAGAAGAATGTACTGGCAATAGAGGTAGCGAGAGCATCTTTAATACCAGTTAATATTTCAGCTGGAATCTTATCGGTAGCACCTTGTGATAATAAGAAACTTGTGTCTCCGCCTTTTGGAGCTAATTTAGCTAGTTCAGGAGGGAACACAGTGTTTAATTTAGTAGTAAAAATATGGTTTTGAATTGTACCGAAAATCGTTACACCAAGAGTCATACCGAGTGAACGGAAGAATGAGTTTGTTGATGTAGCAGAACCACGGTCTCGCATTTCTAACTTGTGGATAGAAGACATACTTAAAACTGAGAACGAGAAACCAACTCCAAGTCCAGTGAGAACCATAAATAGCGTTACAAGTAGACGAGGTGTATCCATTGTTAAAGTGCTTAGTAAATAAATACCAATTACGAAGAAAACACCAGATACCATCATGATGTTACGATAACTTGTTCGAGAAGCTAACTGTCCACCTGTTTGACTTCCAATTACAGAGCCAACCATCATAGGTGTTAAAATTAATCCAGCATTTGAGGCTGAACCGCCGAGAACACCTTGAACGAAGATTGGGATATAAACTGTACAGATAATAAAAGCGGCACCATAGAAAAAGGCAACGCCTTGGCTAGCTGCGAATAAAGGTTTTTTAAATAGATGGAAAGAAATGATAGGCTCAGTTGCTTTTCGTTCTACGAAGAAGAAAATAATAAGCATAATAACAACTGTTGTAAATAAACCGATAATTACAGTGGAATTCCATGCGTATTCTTTACCACCAAGTTCTAAGGCGAACATTAAGCAGACGATACTAATAACAAGTGTAATAGCGCCAGCCCAATCAATTTTTTGTTTTCTAAATTCTAGAGATTCACTGTAGTATTTAGTAATGAAGAAGAAGGAGATAATTCCTAATGGAATATTAATATAGAAGACCCAATGCCAACTTATATAGTCTGTAATATAAGCACCTAATAAAGGGCCAAATACACTAGATGTCCCGAAAACCGCACCGAATAGCCCTGTCATTTTTCCGCGCTTTTCTGGTGGGAATATATCGTACATAATCGTGAAGGCGATAGGCATAAGAGCGCCGCCACCAATCCCTTGAATTGCTCTATAAATACTTAGTTGCTCAATACTAGATGCTGTCCCGCAAAGTGCAGAACCGAATAAGAAAAGAATGAGGCCACCAATATAAAAGCGTTTCCGTCCGTACATATCAGAAAGTTTTCCGAAGATAGGCATCCCAGCCATTGTTGCTACCATATATGCAGACGTGACCCAAACGAACTTGTCAAATCCTCCTAGGTCTCCAACAATCGTAGCCATTGCTGTTGCAACGATTGTATTATCCATTGCCGCCATTAAAATACCAAGTAATAAACCTGCAACAACAAATTTTGTATTGTTGGAGTCTTTTTTTGATAATTGAGATTCCAAATATAACCCTCCTTTAATAATAAGTAAACTATATGAAGTTTTGAGTGCAGCGCATAAAAATTTGAAATATAGTTTTTTAAATCAATTTACACAAGTGCACTGACAAAGCCATAAAGAATATTATAGTCAAATTTGACTAAAAGGCAAACTTTTTCTTCCGTCAAAATATTCTGTTGTATGGACAGAGAAAGAGTGAGCGATACTTAGTAGTGGTGTAAAGTCAATGAAGGAAATTGTAAAAAAATATTTCAGTAAGAATACCTTCTGTTAACAGAGGAAAAATGGTTTTTTCTTTATATTGTCGAATAGGATAAAAGGAAGAGTAATAACTATATATCGTTTGTAACAAGCTTTATTAATATTGTGTGGAGAGGCAGAATAAGGTCGTATGGATATGATGCATCTGAAATGGGGTGAATATTATTATGAAAATATGGAAACGGATTTCGGATCAAGGAAGGCGTTCAATACCGTTACAACCGGTGTTATGGATTGATGGCTCAAAAAAGGAAAACGAATGTCCTAATGTAGCAGTTACATTGCAAATCCGTAGTATGTATAAAGAAAAATTTTCATATGAACTGACCTATGATGTAAATGACATACTTATTATTCGAATTGAAGTAGAAAATAAAGGAATGGAAATGATTTCACGAGTTGTAGTAAGTCATATGATTCGAGATTATTTTGCATATATCCCAAATTCATTAAAGGCTGATAAGGGGATGAGCGAGTTTTTGTTCCAGCTTGTAAGGTGGCGAATCAATAATTTATTACCGAATGAGAAAGTAGAACTAATTTGTAAAATAAAAGCAAATAAAGATAAAGCAATCAAAAACGCATTATTTCAGGCTACATATACATTTCAATATAAAGAAGTATCATATGGTCCGCTGCAAACAAATGAAGTTGTTGTGCGGCAATGATAAAAAGGAACCTGTAAGAAAGGTTCCTTTTTTAATGAAGGTTGTGTTTTTTGAGTACTTTTTTTTGCTCGATTCCTTTTTTTCCTACATAATTATTTTTATAACCAAAATATAAAATGAACAGAAAGGAAACGACATTTACAATAGCGTCAATTTGATCGTTTGTAATAAAGTTCACTCCGAAAGAATTACATAATAATTTTAATGATAGCAGAAACCCTGCTAGTAAACGTATAATATCTGATAGATTTTCTTTTTGTAGCATATAAGTCACCTCTTCCTAAAAACGATATATAGTATATATATGAAATAGAATAGAAATGGTATACAAGCTTAAGCGGAAATGTACACTCAATGTGTACATTTTTTATTTTGTAGAAAAACATAATTGTTATAGAAACATATATTGGTATAGAAAGGAGGAGAAATATGAAACATAAAGGTAAAATTAGTGGGTTATTACTTGGGAATACAGTGGCAGTTACAGAATGGATTGCGCTTCAGGATGTAATTACAAAACTGGATTCGCGATCATTTTATACCGTCTTTATTATTTATATATTGCAAATGATACTCAGCTATTATTTTGGACATTGGTATGATAAAAGAGCGAGTGGGCGTATGGATACGGAAGTAGGGGGAATGGCAAGTAATGATTTTGTAGTTGATTTCTTTGAGAAAGTAGCTGCTTTATCGGAACGGGATTCTCATAATATTACAGTGTACATTCTTTCAGTGAAAGAATGGAAAGAACTAAAAGAAACAGTACAAGAAAAAAAATTGGAGGTGTTAGTACAAAAATTGGAGAGTACGATTGTAAAGACAATTCGTAAAGGGGATGTCGTTACTAGGTGGGATGAAAATAAGTATGTTATTGTGGCGATTGATAACGGACATGAAAAGTCGACAATAACAAACCGATTAATGAAAAATATTGAAAATGAAATAGAAAATGGTTTGTTAAGTATGACGCTATTATTTGGAGCTGCTAGTTATCCAATAGAAGGAAAAACCTTTGAAGAATTGTTAAGAAAGGCACAAAATCAATTGTACCAGCATAGGGATTTGTAAGAAAATGAGTGAAACTTCGATTTGAAGAAATATGATATGAAGAAGTTTTGAATGTAACATTTTTTTGACTTTTATTACAAAAAGAACTTTTATTGTAATAAAAGTCTTTAAAAATATATGGAATAAGCATATAATTATGTTGGATGTGTCAATGCATTTTGCACAATGTGTTTCATTTTTAAAGTGTAGAGGAAAGCATGCTCTACACTTTTCCTTTTTAGGGAATGACAAGAATAATTGTAAGTTGTTGCAAGATGACATTTACACTGTGTAAAATGAACAAAGAAATTATTTGATAGAAAGCGGAAAGGAAATGATAGAATGATAGACGTGACAGAACAACGACCATCTTTTATCAGGTGAATTATTACTGTTGTTCTCCAAATTATTATGGCTGTGATGAATTCCGTTGTACTTTTATGTAATACATAGTATAAACAGGTTTTAAAAAGTGCCAAGTAAAAGGTAGATATGAAACTGCTATTTAGTTCAAAAATGTAATTTTGAGTAATACAATTTGTACAAGCATTATAAACAATATGAATGATTTTCGTAAAAAAGGTGCGAGTGTGGAGTTAATAAAAGGATAAATAATTTCATAGCTTTTTACACGATTATCGTATATAAGTAGGAGGAAAAAGATGTTGAAGTATAGTAAATTAGCAATTGTAACTGCATTATCAATGACTTTACTAGCGGGTTGTTTCGGGCCGAAACCAGAAGAGGAATTATATGTTGCATTTGAAAATGCTGCAAAACAAGAAAAAACAATGTTTGAAGATGCGAAGAAACTTGAAACTTTAGAAAAAGAGGGACAAGAATTATATAATCAGATTGTTCAAGAAGGAAAAGATAATAATCAAACTGTTAAGGAAAAACTGAACCAAGCAGTGAAAAATACAGATGAACGAGAAAAAGTGCTTAAAAAAGAAAAAGAATCTTTAAATAAGGCACAAGAAGAAGTGAAGTCAGCAGATAAATATGTGAAGAAAATTGAAGATAAGAAATTGAAAGATCAAGCGGATAAAGTGAAAAGCACATATGAGAAACGACACGATTCATTTAACAAAATGTATGATAGCTATAATAAATCGTTAAAACAAGAAAAAGAATTATATACAATGTTACAAGATAAAGGTACAAAATTAAAAGATATTAGTGAAAAAGTAAAAGTGGTAAATCAGTCTTATAAAGATATTGAATCAGAAAAAGACAAGTTTAATGAATTTACAAAAACTTATAATACAGAAAAAATAGCTTTTTATAAACAAGCAAATATTAAAATTAAAGAAGAGAAAAAATAAAACAGTTTGGCCTAATATTAGGCCAAACTGTTTTATTTTTTTGTATAGGTACGGCTATACCATGGAACTGGTTCGCTTAATTTTTTTTCCTGTTTTAATGCTTCAGGACCAATATAATCTTGAAGTGTTTTTTTTGCTATTGTTAAAGATAAGGTTGTTTTCGGATTTCGATAGGAGGATTCAAGGTGACCAAGATGCGGTAGGGTGCGAAAATCATCTTTCGTAGGAGGGATATGGAAAAAATAATCACCTAAACGTATAAGAACATCGGATTGTTGTTGACTAAAACGTGGATTTCTAGAAAAATGTAATCCTTCTTTGATAGCCTTTTTTTCAGTAATTAAGCGTTCTAAAGCAGTCTTTTTTAACCAATATAAGTACTTAGGGTTAGTTGCAGCTTTAGCATGACGATTCACAACGAAAATAGATTGAGCTAGTCTATTAATAGAATGTTGATTATGCAATGGAGATTGTGGTTGTGAAGGTTTCATATTGACTCTCCTTTCAATTTTTCCTTATTATAGCATAAATAAAATGGGTTTTTATTATATGCAAAAAGTAATTGTATATATTTTCAATATTAAAGCAATATTGTTACAAAAAACAACTATTTTGTATAATAGTGATAGAATATGTTTCAGAAATTTGATAATGAAAGAGTGAGAAGTTTGAAAGAAATATTAAAATTACAATATGCCATTATAGATATTGGATCTAATACAATGCGTTTAGTTATTTATGAAAAGCAAAATGGAGGTTTTTATAAAGAAATTGAAAATACGAAAGTGGTTGCTCGGTTAAGAAATTATTTAATCGATGGTGTTTTGAATGAAGAAGGTAAAGAAGTATTGTTACAAACATTATTTCAATTTCAAGAAAGTACAAAATTCCATCAGTTGCATCATGTACTTTGTGTTGCAACGGCAACAATTAGACAGGCTGAGAATCAAGAGGAGATTAAAAAACTTGTTGAAGGACAAACAGACTTTACTCTTAGAGTATTATCAGAATATGAGGAAGCACGTTACGGCTATTTAGCAGTTATGAATTCTACTTCGTTTTCGGAAGGAATAACAGTAGATATTGGTGGCGGAAGTACGGAAGTTACATATATTAAAAATAGAGAGATTTTAGAGTACCATAGTTTTCCTTTTGGTGCGCTTTCTTTAAAACATCTATTTATTAAAGGTGATATTCCTACTAAAGATGAATTAGAGGAAATTCGAGAGTATTTAGAGTGTCAATTTCGAACGTTACCATGGTTAATTGATAAGAAATTGCCTCTTATTGCAATTGGTGGTAGTGCGAGAAACTTAGCGAAAATCCACCAAAATTTAACAAACTATCCTATAGCGGGAGTACATTTATACAAAATGAAAGAAGAAGATATTGAAAATGTAAAAGGTGCATTGGAAAAACAATCGTTTATCGAACTTCAGAAAATGGAAGGATTGGCAAAAGATCGAGCTGATACAATTATTCCAGCGGTTGAAGTATTTCATAAGCTTGTAAATATTATAGAAGCAACGGCATTTGTATTAAGCAAAAAAGGATTAAGAGAAGGTGTTTTCTATGAAGAGTTGACGAAAGATTTAGGGATTTCATATTATCCGAATGTAGTTGAAGAAAGCTTACATTTGTTATCACACGAATATGAAATGGATATGGAATTTGTCATTCAACTTATTAAACATGGAAGATTGATTTGTAAACAACTCGAAGAAATGGGACTGATTTCTGTTTCAATAAAAGACTGGGAAGCATTCCATCAAGCAGCGAAAGTATTTAATATTGGAAAATATATAGACGAAGAAGCGAGTCGTTTACACACGTTTTATTTATTGGCAAATAAAACAATTGACGGCATGATGCATAAAGATCGAGTGAGGTTAGCGCTTATTGCATCTTATAAATCAAAAATGCTATTTAAACAACATTTATCTCCATTTGAAGGTTGGTTTGATAAAAGCGAACAAAAAAAAATCCGCCTATTAGGCGCTGTTTTACAATTTTCAGCTGCTTTAAATGTAAGACAAAGATTGCTTGTTGATACGATATCCATAACAGAAAATAAAGAAGGATTAACGTTTAGAATTTTATGTGAGCAATCGGCATTAGCAGAAAAAGTACAAGCTGAAAAACAAAAAAAGCAGCTAGAAAGAGTATTGAAAACAAATATTCACTTATCATTTGAATCAAAACGTTAAGTTGTACGGATGTCTTTACAGAAAATTAACACTTTGGAATATTGTAATTTGATAAAATGAAAGTAACTAAATTATAGTGAAAAAGTTTCAAAGGGAAGTGTGAAGAGAATGGAATTGCTAAAGGGGAATTTAGTAAATTTAAATGATACAGCGTATTATAATAATCGTGAATTAAGCTGGCTAGCATTTAATGAACGTGTACTACAAGAAGCGCAAGATGAAAATAATCCACTATTAGAAAGACTAAAGTTTATTAGTATTTTTAGTTCGAATTTAGATGAATTTTTTATGGTGCGCGTAGCAGGTTTGAAAGATCAAGTAAGTGCGGGATTTAATCAGCCAGAAAATAAAGCAGGTTTAACACCAAAGAAACAGTTAAATAAGATTGCGATAAAATCGCATGAGTTAATGACTGTGCAGTATGAAACGTTTAAAAATTATGTATTGCCAGCGCTTGAACTAGAGGGGATTGAGCGTTTAACATTTCATGATTTGACGAAAGAGCAAAGGGAATTTATCGAGGAGTATTTTGATGAACAAATATTTCCGGTTTTAACCCCTGTATCTATTGATGCGTATCGTCCATTTCCAATGTTATTAAATAAAAGTTTGAATTTAGCTACTATTTTATATGATGAGCAACAGGCTGAGGAAGAAAATCGTACGAAGTTAGGAATTGTACAAGTGCCTTCATTACTGGAGCGTTTCATATTTTTACCGAGTGAAGGGCAAAAACATAAATTTATTTTATTAGAAGATGTAATTAGTGGTTTTACTCATAAACTATTCACAGGATATAACGTATCACCTGTTACTCGTTTCCGTATTACACGTAATGCGGATTTAACGATCCATGAAGAAGGTGCACGCGATTTATTAAAAGTAATTGAAAAAGAATTGAAAAAGCGTAAGTGGGGAGCTGCCGTTCGTTTAGAAGTTGGTAAAGAACACATTGATGAAAGAGTGTTAGCGTTATTGTATGATGTGTTAGAAGTAAAAGATGAAGATGTGTACATGATGGATGGACCGTTAGATTTAACATGTTTATTCTCCTTATATAAAAAATTAGCGCCTTTATATGAACATCTAGTATATCCGGCTCTTATTCCTCAACCTCCTCAAGATTTAGGTGATGAGGAAGATGTATTTGAAAAAGCGATAGAACATGATATTTTATTACACCATCCCTTTGAGTCGTTTCAGCCAGTCGTTGATTTTGTCCGTGATGCGGCAGATGACTCGAATGTACTTGCGATCAAACAAACATTATATCGTGTAAGTGGAGATTCTCCAATAATTCAGGCGCTGAAGGTAGCAGCTGAAAAAGGAAAACAAGTGACGGTATTGGTTGAGTTAAAGGCAAGGTTTGATGAAGAGAATAATGTTCATTGGGCTAAAGAATTGGAACAGGCCGGATGTCACGTTATTTACGGAGTAAGTCACTTGAAAACGCATAGTAAAATTACGTTAGTTGTAAGAAGAAGAAACGGAAAAATTGAAAGGTTTGTACATCTTGGAACTGGAAATTATAATGATGCAACAGCGAAGTTGTATACCGATTTTGGATATATTACATCGCGAAAAGACTTTGGTGTAGATGCAACAAATTTTTTTAATTATTTGAGTGGTTATACAAAAAAACCGCATTTTCATCATTTATCTGTTGCCCCGTTTGATATAAGAGAGCAGTTTATGGAGTTAATAGATGAGGAAATCCGTTATCATAGACAATATGGAAATGGATATATTATCGCTAAAATGAATTCGTTAACAGATAAACCGTTAATAAAAAAAATGTATGAAGCATCACAAGCTGGGGTAAGGGTAGAGCTCATCGTTAGAGGGACATGTTGTTTAAGACCTGGGATTCCGAATGTAAGTGAAAATATTCGTGTAGTTAGTGTTGTTGGAAGATATTTAGAACATAGTCGTATTTATTATTTCCATCATAATGGAGATGAAAAAATATATTTATCTTCAGCTGATTTGATGACGCGAAATATGGAAAAACGAGTAGAAATATCCTTCCCAATTTTAGATATTGAAATGAAAGCGAGAATAAAGGCAATTTTACAGCTGGTTTTGGCTGATAATGTGAAAACACGTGAACAAAATAAAGATGGTGACTATTATTATATAATTAATAGTAGTATAGAAGAAATTGATAGCCAAGTGAATTTATTTAAGATGGCGTATCAAAATACAGATGCTGAATAGTGTGAAAAAAGTAAAAACCTCTTATTGAATTTAAGAGGTTTTTACTTTTTTTCTCTACTCATATATTCTCAAAATGGAAGGATGAGTAGAGAGAATAGTTTTTATTATAGGTGTGTGATGAGTCGGTTCGTTGAGAGAAAAACATTAGAAGAATGGTTGGTTTAAATTAATAATAGTATGGTTGTTGACAAGGCCCTCCGTAACAAGGAAAAGGTGCTGGTGGTGGGAAAGGCGGTGGATAAGGCGGATAAAACGGTCTAGGCCCGAAAGCTAATGCTCCGCCTAGCAGTCCGCCAGCAATTCCAGCTAGAAATGGAACACCGAAAAATGGAAAGAAGCGTGAGTCGCCTGCTGGGCCAAAAGGTGCTGAACGAACTGGGATCGGTTGATAATATGGATACATGAACAAACCTCCTTTACTGGACTCATTTTTATCATATGGTGGACCAAGCGTGGATGAGCGCGTACAAGGAAGGATATGTAAGGAAATAGGCGAATTGTTACGAATGTTGTAGGATGAAGAGTGTAATTTCAGGTTTTGACATAAAGCGGAATGGGACACGTGTTCTTCCAATACCTCGATTGACATAGAGAGTCAAACCTTGAATGTTATAGAAACCTTCAATATATTCTTTTGCAAGCGACGGGGTAATAATAGCACCTAAAAAAGGAATTTGTACTTGTCCGCCATGGCTATGACCAGAAAGTTGAAGATTGATTGGATATGTAGCGATTTGTGGCGCGATATCTGGTTCGTGAACGAGAACAATTGTATAAATATTTTGTTTTGCATGTTGTAAAGTTTCCGCTATTTTTGGTTTACCCAGTAGCATATCATCGAGTCCGAAAATAGAAATTTCACTATTATCCAGTAAACGAATTCGCTTTTCGCTATTTTGCAAAAGTTCAAATCCAGATTCGCGCATGATGTGATCATAGTATTCAGTTCCATATCCACCATGGTCGTGGTTACCATAAATGGAAAATTTACCGAAGGGTGCCTGTATATTCTTTAAAATGGATGCAACAAAAGAAGCCTCGGTATATGTTTGGTAATCATCAATGAGATCACCAGTAAAAAGGACAATATCTGGCTTTTCAGCATTAATCTTGGAAACGATTTGAGATAAATGTTGGAGAGAGAAATAGTATCCTAGATGTAAATCGCTAAATTGAAGGATCTTCATACCATGAAAACCTTTTGGTATGAGTGGTGATTTAAGTGTGTGTTGCGTAAAAGAAAGCAAATAGGGCTCTATATATTTAGCATAATAATAGCCGATGCTTGCGGTTATAAATGAATATAGACAAGTGCGTATTCCAGATTTTAAAAAATTTCTTCTTGTAATTTTCTTCATATACAGGTTACTCGAACCTCCCTTCAGTTTTTTTAAAATATATTTTAAATACTAAAAAAGTAGTAGAGATTACGAAAAAAAATGAACGAAAAGAAACCTCTTTACGTTAAAATATCAGAAAAATTGAAAAATATAAAGATTTCTATCAAATAAAGTGATAAAATGAATGTGTATTCATTTTTTGGAGGGGATGTATGTGAAAGAGAAGGTAGTTATTATAACAGGTGGATCAAGTGGAATGGGAAAAGGGATGGCGATACGTTTTGCGAAAGAAGGGGCACGTGTTGTTATTACAGGGCGTACAAAAGAAAAGCTAGAAGAAGCAAAGTTAGAAATTGAACAGTTTCCAGGGCAAGTATTATCTGTACAAATGGATGTACGAAATACTGATGATATTCAAAAAATGATTGAACATATTGATGAGAAGTTTGGACGAATTGATATTTTAATAAATAATGCAGCTGGAAACTTTATTTGTCCAGCAGAGGACTTATCTGTGAATGGCTGGAATTCGGTAATTAATATTGTATTAAATGGTACATTTTATTGTAGTCAGGCTATTGGGAAATATTGGATTGAAAAAGGTATAAAAGGAAATATTATTAACATGGTGGCAACATATGCATGGGATGCAGGCCCAGGGGTTATCCATTCGGCAGCAGCTAAAGCTGGTGTATTAGCGATGACAAAAACTCTTGCTGTTGAGTGGGGACGTAAATATGGAATACGAGTTAACGCTATCGCACCAGGACCAATTGAGCGTACAGGTGGTGCCGATAAATTATGGATTTCAGAAGAAATGGCTAAGCGTACATTGCAAAGTGTTCCACTTGGTAGAATGGGTACACCAGAAGAAATTGCGGGTCTAGCTTATTATTTATGTTCAGATGAAGCTGCATACATAAATGGAACTTGTATGACAATGGATGGTGGCCAGCATTTGCACCAATATCCATTTTAAAAGGAAAGAAAAATGAATGAATCATTAATTTTTCTTTGGTGAAATGTGACGAAGTTGTGACACATGAGAGAAATGTGTTTACAAAGGGGAATATATAGGTTATATTTAAGACCTCTTTTTTCTTCATAGTAGAATTGCTAATTCCCCTTAGCATTTTACCCCTCTAATCCCTTCAGGAAAACTGAAGGGATTTTTTATTATTTTTCCGTAAATATCGTGTTATAATTTTTGAAAAGTAAAGGGAGGGAAGCACGTTGATAGATGCATTAGATGTAATGAGTAACTTGGATAAAGTCCTTCCTTATTATCAAGCTATTTTTAGTGCTGATGAGCATACAGTAATTGGATATGAAGTTGTAGGACGTATTCAAACAGAAGAGGGCATACAAAGTTTAGCATCTTTCTTCCATGATGATTCTATTCCGAGTGAGTTCCAACTTGAAGCGGATAACATCATCGTAGAAAAAGCGTTAAATAGGTATTTAGAAACGGATCAAAAATTATTATTATTTATACATCGGAATGCTAATGTATTAATGAATGATGAAGATGAAAGTTTACTTCAACTTTTGCTGATGTATGAAGAACAAGGTTTGAACTTACAACGCATTGTTCTGGAAATAACAGAACATGAATGTAAAGAAGATATAGAACAATTTAATCATTTACTCATGTATTATCGTACATATGGTATTCAAATTTCGATTAATAAAGTCGGAACGGGTACAAGTAATTTAGAGCGTATTAGCGTGTTAGCACCGGATATTTTAAAAGTAGATTTAACAAATTTAAGGCAAACTGCACTTTTACAATCTTATCAAGATATTTTATATTCCTTATCTTTACTTGCTAGAAGAATTGGTGCGACATTGTTATATGAAGAAATTGATGCTTTTTATCAACTACAATATGCTTGGAAAAACGGTGGTAGATATTATCAAGGTAATTATTTGAAAGAATGTTTACCTGATTTTATTGAAACGAATGTTTTAAAAGAGCGACTTGGTAATGAATGTCATCAATTTATTCTGCATGAGAAGAAGAAGTTGCAAAAAATTTATAATTTAACAGAGATGTTACGTGATCGAATTGGTGATGTTCTGTCAAAACAAAAAAAGAATGAAGATATAAATGATTGGTTATTACAATTTAGCCAAAGCATATCACAATATAGTTTTCGGATATTTATTTGTAATGAAGATGGTTTTCAACAATCGGGTAATATTATGAAAAAAGATGGTGGATGGATCATTATGCCAGAGTATTATATGAAGAACTGGAGCTGGCGCCCGTATTTTCTAGAAAATATAATGAAAATGCGTTTTGAGAATAAGGCAAGACTTTCAGATTTATATGCTGATATCGAAACTGGTGAAATGGTGCGAACATTTTCATTCCCGATTGATGATGAAAACTTTTTATTTATAGATTTATCGTACGAATATTTATATGAAGAAGATGTTTTATTTTAATGCACGAAGAGATTCGTGTATTTTTTTGTTTGTTTTTATCATAAATTGGTAATAGTGAAAATGATAATGAAAATGCTGTCTATCGTTGTAAAGATTTTACGAACGAAATCATCCCTTTCTTTGCATAATCATTGTTACAATGAATACTACAAAGACAAGCTCTTTTAAAAGGAAGGTGAAAAAATGAAGAAATATGGAATATGGTTTGTTCTATTTATATGTGTTGCCTTTCTAGTTGGCTATAGTGTCACAACTGTTTTAGGAAAAGAAGAAGTGAAAGTGGATCGGAAAGAAGTGTTTACAACGATACAAAAAGGTTATGAGACGCAATTTTCAATCCGCGGGAAGCAAATACCTATGAATAAGATGATAGAGACGTTATCACCATATTTTACAAATAATTTCCTTCAAGTTTTTACAGATGAAAACAGTAGAAATGAAAAACAAAGTGGTGAATATTTACTTCCAGCAAAAGAAGCTCCATTTTCTTTTAATTCAGAAACAAAAATGTCTTATGATGAAGAACATAAAAATTTATATGTCTATGAGCGGACAAAGAGTGGACAATATCAAATTGTGACATTGCAAAAGGATAATGGAAAATGGAAATTAGCAGGGTATCATGAAAGTCAGGAACTGTTGACTGAAATAAAAAGGTTACAACAATTATGAGAATAGGAATAGGTGTCGCCTATTCCTATTCTATACCGAGTAGCTGTTGTAATTTTTCAATTTGAAAACCTGCCACAACTTCTTCGTCAATTACAACTGTTGGAGTTGAATAGGATTCATAGTCATATAAAAGACGATTGCGTGCAGCAGCGTCTTTTTTTATGTCAAATTCTTCATATACAACGTTATTATGTTTTAAAAATTCTTTTACAATGGTACAAGGCGGACAATCAGGTTGTGTATAAACCTCAATTTTTTTCATTGTAATTCCTCCCTTTTTCTGTTGTTTATTATATTCTGCCAGTATAAAAAGCGCAATAAAGAAGTAAAAAGATGATCTTTCATCTTTTTACTTCTTATTTCGACAAATTTTAGTTGAGTTTCTGGCCAAGAACCTTTATCCTAGATTGTGGAACGTTTTTTCTGTTATGACGGATAGAATGAGTATAGCTGTAAAACCTATTGGTAGGAAGATCAGAGAAAGGAGAGATTTCATGTCTCTACTCCAAGGAATTTTAACTCGACTTGTTAGTCTACAAGAACAAGCTGAAAGCGGTGAAGTAGCACAACGCTATTTTGAAGTGAACGGTGAGCGCAAATGTAGCGTGAAATTTTTCGATAAAAGTGAAATGTATGAGTTAGAAGTGTATCAACAAGGTGAAAAACCTCAAGTGTATCAATTCGATAACATCGATATGGTTGCAATTGAGATTTACGATATCATTTCTTGATACATATAAAAAAGGTACTGCCAAATGGCGGTACCTTTTTTAGTTATATTAATTAATGGGCTATATAGGTAGTAGAAGTTGTAATTTAAGTCGCGATTAAATAAAAGAGTTTTTACAAATGTATATGTATAGGAATTTTTTATTTTTCCTATAATGATAGTAAATATTAATAGGAGGTGCAAAGGATGGAACGCTTACCGATTGTTATTTGTCCTAATTGTCACAGTCATGCTGAAATTAATCACGTATTAACCGCCCAGTCTAATCAAAATGTAATATATACATGTAGGTTTTGTAATTATGTAATTCGAAATATTGAAACGAATAAAGGGTAGTAAGTTATAATTTTTGTTTTTGTCCCATACAATGAGAATACGAAAAGTCTGTCTAATTGAAAGGACGTGACTATGTGGACGGTGAGCATACATTTTATAATGTTTCAGAGAGACATTTGAATTTTGATATGGTATTTAACCGTATTTGTAGTTTCATTGAAAAGGATCCGCGAAATTTATATCGATTATCTATTGGGACAGACTCACAAGCGCATCAAAAGGATACGAGGTTTATTACAGCGATACATATTCATCGTGTTGGAAAAGGAGCATGGGGATGTTTGCATCATAAATCAGTGAAAAATAAGCCAGCAACGTTGCGAGAGAAAATATATTTAGAAACACAGTTTAGTCAAGAAATCGCCTATCTATTTACTCCCAATCATATACAAGCGATATGGGATTTATTGCACCCATACGCTCAAGATGGAGCAGGATTCATAATGGAAATTCATCTAGATATCGGGAATGATGGTTTAACAAAAGAATTTATTTTAGATATGACGATGAAAATTCAAGCAATGGGATTAACAGCAAAAATTAAACCAGATGCTTATGCGGCATTTAGTTACGCAAACAGATATACAAAATAATGTGAAATGATGTCTATATATTCGCAGTCGTTAAGTATTTCTAACAAAAACTGAATATTACATCTGTTAAATAGACTGAAAAATTTATATAATGAGAGTGATGATGCGAGTGCAAGGAGAGGAGCATATGGAAAAGGAATTTGTTTTAACAAGGGAAGAAGAAAATTTATTGTTGGATATTCTGTTTCAGCAAAATTACGCGAGCGAAATTTTAGCGGTGGAGCTTACAGACATTGAGAATGGTTTAAAACAGACAGATGTGACGCAATATAAAAAA
Source organism: Bacillus sp. SIMBA_074 (assembly GCF_046534555.1). Lineage (NCBI taxonomy): Bacteria > Bacillati > Bacillota > Bacilli > Caryophanales > Bacillaceae > Bacillus > Bacillus sp. SIMBA_074. The sequence goes on from NZ_JAWRYM010000006.1 coordinate 31,266, forward strand.
ATCACAAGATTGTTTTACCGATTAAAAAATAAAGGGTATTAAGCACTACCGGAATGGTAGTCTTTTTTTTATGTTATATGCTAAAATAGTTATGTATTTTTATTTTTATTAGAAGAATGTCAGGACAAAATAATAATATGAAAACGCTATCATAAAATGTGAATAGGATCGGAGAATATTAGCAGGAAAAAGGGAAAATGGGGGATGTAACATGATTAGTATTCCGAAAGACGAGTTTCAACAAATTCTTGTGAAGGATTTAATGATTTCATCAGATAAAGTAGCACATGTACAAATAGGGAATGGTCTAGAACATGCTTTACTCGTTCTTGTGAAATCTGGATATTCGGCGATTCCTGTTTTAGACCCTATGTATAAATTACATGGGTTAATTAGTACTGCTATGATTTTAGATGGTATTTTAGGATTAGAGCGCATTGAGTTTGAAAGACTTGAGAATATGAAAGTGGAACAAGTGATGAAGGAAGAGATTCCAGTTCTTATGTTAGAAGATTCTTTTGCAAAAGCTTTAGAAATGACAATTGATCATCCTTTTATTTGCGCTGTCAATGAAGAAGGTTACTTCGAGGGTATTTTAACACGTCGGGCTATTTTAAAATTGTTGAATAAAAAAGTGAGACAGCATAATCGATAACGTAGGGAAAGTGACTTCACAGAAAAGGCGAAGTCACTTTTTTTCGTGCATATCAGTTGTGTATGTATTATATTTAAAAAGACATAAAGCATAAGAAAAGTTTGAACTAACAAACCGTTCTAATGTATAAAAGTATGCAATTAAATTAAGGATGAAATACTTATTAAAATTAGGTGTATGGAAGCTAAGGAAAGAGGGAGAAAGTTGCAAATTGATGATTTTCAAATGATGGTTGTGTTAGCTCAGGAATCAAATATGAGAAAAGCGGCGGAACGTTTATTTGTTTCCCAACCTGCGCTTAGTCAACGATTACAATCTATGGAGAAACAATGGGGAATGAAATTTTTTATTCGTTCACAAAAAGGATTAACAATTACACCTGAAGGGGAAAAAGTTGCAAATTATGCAAAAGAAATGTTACAACGGGAAGAGGGTATTAAAAGTGAACTGGCTCTTTTTAGAACCGAAACATACGGTACGTTAAAAATAGCTGTTGCATCAGTCATTGGGCAATATTGGCTTCCACCTGTTTTGAAAAAATTTGTGCATAAGTATCCTTCTGTGAAGATATCTCTGTTTACTGGCTGGAGTAGTGAAGTGCAAAAGCAATTTTATGAAGGAGACGTTCATGTTGCTATACTGAGAGGATCACAAGAATACAAAGGGCAGAAACAACAATTATTTGAAGATGAATTATATTTAGTTGATAAAGAAATAAAAGATATTTCGATGTTAAAAGAGACAAATAGACCATTTATTCAATTTAAAAGTGATTCGACCTACTATGGACAAATACAAAATTGGTGGTATGGATTATTTTCAAATCCACCTAAGCGAACGATTGTAGTTGACCAAATTGAAACGTGCAAACAGCTTGTTTTAAATGGAATAGGTTATGCTCTTTTACCTTCGACTGTTTTAAAAGAAGTGCAGGAAAATATGTATAAAACACCTGTTCAATTAACGAGAGAAACATGGTTATTGACGAGTGACTCGGCAAGGCAGTTGAAGCAAGTACAAGCATTTTTAGAAATTATAGAAGAAATTCAAATGGAAAAATAAGATTATTGTCTTGCTACTCGCTCTATCGTTTGGTAGAGTAACATTATAAATGGATTTAGGAGGCAACAAGAATGAAAATGATGGACGCTAACGAAATTATTTCGTTTATTCAAAACAGTGAAAAGAAAACTCCTGTAAAGGTATACATAAAAGGGGATTTAAAAGAGGTAACATTCCCTGAAACAGTACAAGCATTTGTAAATAAAAAATCTGGTGTATTATTCGGAGAATGGTCTGAAATTAAGACAATTCTTGATGAAAATAACAAGCACATTGTTGACTATGTAGTTGAGAATGACCGTCGTAATTCTGCAATTCCAATGCTTGATTTAAAAGGTATTAAAGCTCGTATTGAGCCAGGCGCGATTATTCGTGACCATGTAGAAATTGGTGACAACGCTGTTATCATGATGAATGCAACAATTAACATCGGTGCTGTAATTGGTGAAGGTACTATGATCGACATGAACGCAGTGCTTGGTGGACGTGCAACAGTTGGTAAGAACTGTCACGTAGGTGCAGGTGCTGTACTTGCCGGTGTTATTGAGCCACCTTCTGCAAAACCAGTTATCGTTGAAGATGATGTTGTAATTGGTGCAAATGTAGTTGTTCTAGAAGGCGTTACAGTAGGTAAAGGTGCAGTTGTAGCAGCAGGAGCTGTTGTAACAGAAGATGTGCCTCCATATACAGTTGTTGCGGGAACTCCGGCACGTGTAATTAAAGAAATTGATGAGAAGACAAAAGCAAAAACTGAAATTAAACAAGAGCTTCGTCAATTAAACCCAGAGAAATAAAAAATAAAAAGCGTAAGAGCATGAATGTGCTCTTACGCTTTTTATAGATAGAGGTGCAAAAATGACAGTAAGCAAATTTGTCCAAGTTCGTAGAGATTTACATAAAATTCCGGAGATCGGATTTAAAGAGTGGAAAACACAACAGTATATTTTAGATTATATAGGAACGCTTCCTAATGAATATTTGGAAGTGAAAATATGGAAAACAGGTGTAATTGTTAAAGTAAATGGAAAAAATCCAGAAAAAATAATAGGTTATCGTGCAGATATAGACGGTCTACCAATTACAGAGGAAACTGGATATGAATTCTCTTCTGTCCATGAAGGAATGATGCATGCATGTGGACATGATTTGCATGCAACAATCGGTTTAGGACTTCTAACAGCGGCTGTAAGCGAAAGAATAGATGATGATCTTGTGTTTATATTCCAACCAGCTGAAGAAGGTCCAGGTGGTGCACTTCCTATGTTAGAAAGCGATGAGTTAAAAGAATGGAAGCCTAATATGATTCTTGGACTTCATATTGCGCCTGAATACTCTGTGGGAACAATTGCGACAAAAGAAGGTTTATTATTTGCGAATACATCAGAGCTATACGTTGATTTAAAAGGAAAAGGTGGACATGCTGCATATCCGCATACAGCAAATGATATGATTGTTGCAGCGAGTCATCTCGTTACACAACTTCAATCAGTTATTAGTCGTAATGTGAACCCTCTTGACAGTGCGGTAATTACAATTGGGAAAATTACAGGTGGTACAGTTCAAAATATTATCGCAGAAAAGTCTCGTTTAGAAGGAACAATTCGAACGCTATCAGTGGAATCAATGAAACGTGTTAAAAGCCGAATTGAGGCAATTGTTGCGGGAATAGAAGCTTCTTTTCAATGTGAAGCTGTTATTGACTACGGAGCGATGTATCATCAAGTGTATAACCATGAGGAGCTAACGAGAGAGTTTATGCAATTTACACGTGAACAAACGACTATGGACGTAATTACGTGTACGGAGGCAATGACAGGTGAAGACTTTGGTTATATGCTTCGAGAGATACCTGGATTTATGTTTTGGCTTGGAGTAAATTCAGTATATGGTTTACATCATGCGAAATTAAAACCAGACGAAGAGGTTATTGAGAAAGCAATTGTATTTTTAAATCAATATGTGAAGTGGAAGGGAAATAGAAAGTGAACTTACGCGCTAATTGTGCAATAGTTTAGAGTGGGGACTTCTTAGTTCAGAGACGAAAACATCTTTCGTATTCGTTAGTGTTAGACATCTTCATACAAATGAGTAAAGTTAAATTTGACGTCTTAATAATGAGCAGGGGGTTTTTAGCCACTGCTCATTATTAATTATTGCTAATAGGGAAGATAATTATTTAACTACCCTATATATGTTTACTTTTAGTATGAAAAGTGTGTAAAATCAATGTGATACATAGAAAAAAGGGTGGGGAATTACGTGCAAATTAGCAGTGCGATTTTATGTTTCGTCTTATATGCATATGTTATTATTGCGGCGGTTTATTTTGGGATAAGTTTTTACGCCTATCGTTTAGCAAATAATAGTGAATATGAAGAAACATACAGATGGGTGAAAAGATATTTGTCACCTGTACTAGAAATTATGAATGGATTTGTTCTTTTTTTATTTATTGGATTAATTGCTTTCTCGACGAGTTTAGTAGGGAATAAGACTACGTTATTTGTACTAGGTATCATTATTTTTATGCTATTAGGAATTCGGATTGGTAATACGGTGTTTTGGAACGAAAGAAAAATAGATGGTTGGACAGGGATGTTTATTCCATGTATGTTAGCTGCAATTGTGACGAATATAGAACATGAATATTATCAATTACATTTTTGGCTTATCATTGTTTTAACAATCCTCTCTGTTTTGTATATAAGTACTGTCGTGCTAACATACATCGCAAATGAAAAAGGAGATGCAAAAGGTGCGCACTTCTTTAGAGGGCGTGCATTATTATGGAGTGTGCCGACGATGGCAGTTATAGGAATTATTGCGATATTAGTAAATGGATATCAATTTACTAATTGGCAATTGTTTTTAGAAACTTGGTGGATCTTCATTGTTTCGCTTGTAGCTTTTTTAGGCGCAACACATTATTTATTCCATCAACATCATTACATATTGGCACTGTTATTCGCATTTACACAACTTTTATTTGCTTTTTTCGGACAAGAAACGCTATTGTTCGTTTTTGAAACATTTAGTTCATTTGGAAATATATTTGTATTTGGTATGTTAATTTTCGGTATCGCGTTTTATTTACAACAGTATTTTTATATGCAAAAACAAAAATAAGAAGTATATACAGGTTTTTGTAGCGAATTTAAAGTATGTTACAATAAAAGTACATAGTATTTGATGTTATTGGAGGAATTCCTGTGGGCGAAAAAGAGAAAGAATTTGCTGTTATTGGGCTTGGCCGTTTTGGTGGAAGTATTTGCCGTGAATTAGCTCAATTAGGTATGGAAGTAATGGCAATTGACTCAGATGAGGATAAAATTAATGAGTTTGCAAATATAGCTTCGCATGCTGTAATTGCAGATTCAACAGATGAGATGGTATTAAAAAGTCTTGGTATTCGTAATTTTGATCATGTAGTCGTTGCTATTGGAGATAATTTGAATTCAAGTATTTTAACAACGTTAATTTTGAAAGAATTAGGTGTGAAAAATATTACTGTAAAAGCTCAAAATGACTATCATGAAAAAGTGTTAAGTAAAATAGGGGCAGATCATATTGTGCATCCAGAACGAGATATGGGAAAAAGGATTGCTAATAATATCGCATCAAGTAATGTGTTAGATTACCTAGAGCTTTCAGATGAGCATAGTATTGTAGAGATTATCGCAAATAAAAAAATTGATGGGCACTCTTTAATTGAATTAGATATTCGTGCGAAGTTTGGTTTGAACATTGTAGCAATTAAACGTGGAAAAGAAGTTATCGTATCTCCTCGAGCTACAGAAAACGTTCAGGCGGGAGATATATTAATTGTAATTGGTCATGACGATGAAGTAGATCGTTTTAAGCATTTTTTAAGATAAGAGAAAAGGACAATGCCGAGGAGGCATTGTCCTTTTTCTTATATTTCCATAATGATTGGTAAAATCATTGGACGACGTTTCGTTTTTTCGTATAGGAATGGTGCTAATGTGTCTGTAATCTCATTTTTAATTTCAGACCATTGTGTTGTTTTTCGCTCCATTACTTTTTCTAAATGTGTTGTAATTAATGTTTGAGCATCGTTGATTAAATCGCTGCTTTCACGCATATAAACGAAACCACGCGAGATGATATCAGGTCCTGCTGCAACTTTAAATTCTTTCATATCAATGCTTACAACTACAATAACAAGTCCTTCTTCAGAAAGAATGCGACGATCACGTAATACGATATTACCGATATCTCCAATACCATTTCCATCGATATAGACAGAGCCAGATGGGATTTTCCCAGCTACGCTTGCTTCATCAGAACGTAAAGCAAGAACATCTCCATTATCCATAATGAAACAATTTTCTTCTGGAATACCACAATCATTCGCTAATTTCATATGCATACGTTGCATACGATATTCACCATGAATTGGCATGAAATATTTCGGCTTAATAAGACGTAGCATTAACTTTTGTTCTTCTTGTCCACCGTGTCCACTCGTATGAATATTTGAGAGTTTACCATGGATTACATCAGCACCAGCGCGGTACAACATGTTAATTATACGACTTACACTAATTGTATTGCCTGGGATTGGTGAAGAAGAGAAAACAACTGTATCGCCAGGGATAATTTGAATTTGACGATGTGTACCATTGGCAATACGTGAAAGTGCTGCCATCGGCTCCCCTTGACTACCTGTACATAACATAACAACTTTATTAGCTGGTAGGCGGTTTAGCTGAGATGTGTCTATGAATGTATCCTTTGGACACCGGATATAACCAAGGTTTTGTCCGATTTCAATAGCCGCTTCCATACTTCGACCGAATACAGCTACTTTACGATTGTTTTCAACAGCAGCCTCAACAACTTGTTGTAAGCGATGGATATTCGATGCAAAGGTTGCGAATATAATGCGACCGTCTACTTTGCGGAATATATCTTGAATACTATCACCAACGCGGCGCTCAGACATCGTAAAGTTTGGCACTTCACTGTTTGTACTATCAGATAAGAGACAAAGTACACCGTCTTTTCCGATTTCGGCCATTTTTGTTAAATCTGCTGGCTCACCTACTGGTGTGAAATCAAATTTGAAATCACCTGTATGAACGACTTGTCCTTGAGGTGTTTTCACAACAACTCCGTATGAATCCGGAATACTGTGAGTTGTACGGAAGAAGGAAACAGATGTCTTTTTAAATTTAATAACATCATCTTCTTGAATTTCATAAAGTTTTGCTTTACGAAGTAATCCGTGCTCTTCTAATTTGTTTTTTATTAGGGCAATTGCTAATTTTCCGCCGTAAATTGGAATGTTTACTTGACGTAATAGATAAGGAATTCCACCGATATGATCTTCGTGACCATGTGTAATGAATAACCCTTTAATTTTATCTTCGTTTCGCACAAAATAAGTGTAATCTGGTATTACATAATCGATCCCGAGGAGTTCGTCTTCTGGAAATTTAATTCCAGCATCAATTATAATAATTTCATCTTGAAATTGAACAGCATATGTATTTTTACCGATTTCACCAAGACCACCGAGGGCAAAAACGGCAGCTTGATCATTTTTTAGGAATTTCATATGACTATACGATCTCCGCTAATATTAAATCAGCGTTTTGTTTTTCATATTCAAGATGAGCACCAGTAACAGACTGAACGAACTCGATATTATATGCGAACTTATTTAATTTTTTACGAACATCCTTTTGAGACGTAGCCTCTAAATATAAAACTTTTGTATTTTCACGTACTGGGACCTCAGTTAATTTTTCTTGATAAAATACTTTAAAAATCATTGGGAAAACCTCTCCTTGTCTATGTTTTGCATTATCTGTTACTTATTATAAAGCAAACAGTCACGATTTTCATGTTTTTTCGAATGAGAATGAAGAAAAAGCCCGAAATGGGCACAATTTAAGCGATTGTCTTCTTACGGACTAAATCGTTTAAATAACGCTTGAGCTTTTTCTTCAGCTTCTTCAGCATGATTACTCCTTCCTTTCCTTATTTAAAACATGCATATTACTAATGATAACTCTGTCTCCCATACAAGAAAGAAGATTAGAAGTGAATAGTGAATCTTGTTCTTTTTAGTATAGTGTAAGTTATCTTGTAGTAACGATTAGTAGCCGTTAGTTATAGATATAGTATGAGGAAGAATAGAAAAGAAAATTCATCCGAACAAGTATCCACATTTTTTCACTAATAGTATATGCACATTTCATAAATAAGGTCAGAAAGTGAACGCTTTCTTCACAGATGTTTAATATGTTATACTTTTTTTTGAAATTTGAAAAGTGATAATCAAAATAGGAATATAGAGTGCCAGAAAGGATTTTGACAAATGAATGATAAAATTGTCTTTTTTGATATTGATGGAACATTATTAGATCATGATAAGAAAATTCCGCAATCTACAAGAGATGCAGTAAGAGATTTACAAGAAAAAGGTGTGCATGTAGCGATTGCGACAGGGCGTGCGCCATTTATGTTTGAAGATATTCGTGAGGAACTCAATATACATAACTATGTTAGTTTTAACGGGCAGTATGTTGTATTTGAGGATGAGGTATTATTTAATAATCCATTACATCCTGATGCTCTACATAAGTTTACTCAGTTTGCAAAACAAGAAGGATATCCACTTGTATATCTTGACCATCAAGAAATGAGAGCGTCAGTGGAATATCATGATTATGTAAAAGAAGGTTTTGGAAGCTTACAATTCGAGCATCCGGCATATGAACCTGATTTTTATGAGAAACGCGATATTTATCAAACGCTTCTTTTTTGTGAAGTAAACGAAGAAGAAAAGTTTATTCATCATTATCCAGATTTTCATTTTATACGCTGGCATGCATATTCAATGGATATTATCCCTAATGGTGGTTCTAAGGCAAAAGGGATTGAGAAGTTTATTGAGAAAATAGGATTTAATCGTGAACAAGTATATGCATTTGGGGACGGATTAAATGATTTAGAAATGATTGAAGCAGTAGGAACGGGCATTGTGATGGGGAATGGTCATGAGGATTTGAAAAAACTTGCTAATTATGTGACAAAAGATGTTAATGAAGACGGTATTTATCACGGATTAAAGTGGGCTGGCTTGTTATAAGTAAGTGTGGAACCCATTTCATATAATAAAAAGGCGGAAGGTTAACTTCCGCCTTTTTACTATTATCGCTCGAGAGGTTTTGAATCATCGGGAGCCACAAATGGATTGTCTTTATTAATATGGTCATAGAACATAACACCGTTTAAATGGTCGATTTCATGTTGGAATACAATTGCTGGTAAACCTTTTAATCGCAGTTTTACGTCTTCACCGTTAATCGTTGTTGCCTTTACTGTAATTCTCGTGTAACGAGGGACATAACCAGGTACTTCACGGTCTACAGATAGACAGCCTTCACCATTTTGTAAATATGTACGTTCAACAGAATGACTAATGATTTTTGGGTTAAATAATGCGTAGCTATATAACGTATCGTTCGTATCAGTTACATGAACCGCAATCATTTTCTTTGAAATACCGATTTGCGGAGCCGCTAATCCGATTCCGGGGCGTAAATTATATTTTTCAGCCATTTCAGGGTCCTGGCTATTTATTACAAATTCAATCATTTCTTTAAGAGTAATTGTATCTTCCTCGCTAGCAGGTAAGGAGACCTCTTCTGCGACGTCGCGCAAAATAGGATTTCCTTCACGAATTACCTCATTCATTGTAAGCATATGTAATCTCTCCTTTCTCCTTTAGTCTACCAAAGGAGATAAAAAAAGTCATCGGCAAGTAAGGAAGAGCTACTTGGAAACAAATCTTCTACAGATAAGTTATGTAATAAAAAGAAAAGACGGCAAAGCCGTCTGTTTCTTTCCATAGTTGTTTCATTTTACATTAATTAGCGAATGCAAGCAGCACCAACGATAATTAAAAGGATAAACAACACAACGATTAAGGCGAAGCCGCTTCCAGATCCGCCACAAGAACCGCCATAACCGTAGGAAGGATATGAACAAGTTGTTGGATAGCAATATGAGTATCCGTACATGAGATGACCTCCTTTATCATTTCCCGCTAATACTGCGGTTACTATAATGTATGGAGGAATGATCAGAAATGTATAGGTATTTACCTATAAAAGGAAGAAGTGTTTGTATAATTTTCTTGAGAAGAGAGAAAAACTAAGGAGAATTAAATCGTTTACATATTATTCTAAGAGAAAAAATAAGTTAAAAAGGGAATAATATAACAGCAGGTTATTGCTTACTAATACAGATGTGAAAAATAAAAACACGTTTGTGTAGAGGAAACCGGCATATTATTTATAAAAAAACGTATTCAAAGTAATTGACATCGTAATTAGAATAGTTGTAAACTAAAAAACGTGATCAAGATTGTATTAATATGTTTTTGAAAAAACATTAGTACAGATTGTTAGGTACACAAAATTATTCTCAACCGACAAACAAATTTGTTGGTTTACATTGTTGCGCTTTCAGTCTAGCTAATAGATAGTGAAAGCGTTTCAGAATATGGTTCAAGAGAGGAAGAGGTGAACGGAATGGGTACTAAAACAAAAAAGACCCTATTTAATGTTGATGAGCAAATGAAAGCTATCGCAGCTCAATTTGAAACATTACAAATTTTAAATGAAAAAGGCGAAGTTGTGAATGAAGCAGCTATGCCTGAATTATCTGATGATCAATTAAAAGAATTAATGCGCCGTATGGTGTATACTCGCGTACTAGATCAACGTTCTATTTCTTTAAACCGTCAAGGACGTTTAGGTTTCTACGCACCAACTGCTGGACAAGAGGCTTCTCAATTAGCAAGTCATTTCGCACTTGAAGCAGAAGATTTCATCTTACCAGGATATCGTGACGTTCCACAATTAGTGTGGCACGGTCTACCATTATACCAAGCATTCTTATTCTCTCGTGGACATTTCATGGGTAACCAAATGCCTGAGAATGTAAATGCACTTGCTCCACAAATCATTATCGGTGCGCAAATCATCCAAACTGCTGGTGTTGCGTTAGGTATGAAATTACGTGGTAAAAAATCTGTTGCAATTACTTACACTGGTGACGGTGGTGCTTCACAAGGTGACTTCTACGAAGGTATGAACTTTGCGGGTGCATTCAAAGCTCCAGCAATCTTCGTTGTACAAAACAACCGTTATGCAATCTCTACTCCAGTAGAAAAGCAATCTGCAGCTAAAACTGTAGCACAAAAAGCAGTAGCAGCAGGTATTTACGGAATTCAAGTAGACGGTATGGATCCATTAGCTGTATACGCAGCAACTGCTTTCGCTCGTGAGCGCGCAGTAAATGGCGAAGGTCCTACTTTAATCGAGACTTTAACATTCCGTTATGGTCCACATACAATGGCTGGTGATGACCCAACTCGTTACCGTACAAAAGATATCGAAAACGAATGGGAACAAAAAGATCCAATCGTACGCTTCCGTGCATTCTTAGAAAACAAAGGCCTATGGTCTCAAGAAGTTGAAGAGAAAGTTATCGAAGAAGCAAAAGAAGATATCAAACAAGCAATTGCTAAGGCTGACCAAGCTCCAAAACAAAAAGTTACTGATTTAATGGAAATCATGTACGAAAAAATGCCTTACAACTTAGCTGAACAATATGAAATTTACAAAGAAAAGGAGTCGAAGTAAGCCATGGCTCAAATGACAATGATTCAAGCAATCACTGATGCTTTACGCGTTGAAATGAAAAATGATCCTAACGTACTTGTGTTTGGTGAAGACGTTGGTGTAAACGGCGGAGTATTCCGTGCTACTGAAGGTTTACAAGCTGAATTCGGTGAAGATCGTGTAATGGATACTCCACTTGCAGAGTCTGGTATTGGTGGACTTGCAGTTGGACTTGCACTTGAAGGCTTCCGTCCAGTTCCAGAAATCCAATTCTTCGGTTTCATTTATGAAGTAATGGATTCAGTTTCTGGTCAATTAGCTCGTATGCGTTACCGTTCTGGTGGACGTTGGACTGCTCCAGTAACAATTCGTTCTCCATTCGGTGGTGGTGTTCATACTCCTGAACTACATGCTGATAGCTTAGAAGGATTAGTGGCACAACAACCTGGTCTAAAAGTTGTTATTCCATCTACTCCATACGATGCAAAAGGTCTTTTAATCTCTGCGATTCGTGACAACGATCCAGTTATCTACTTAGAGCATATGAAATTGTACCGTTCATTCCGTCAAGATGTACCAGAAGGTGATTACACAATTGATTTAGGCAAAGCTGACATCAAACGTGAAGGTACAGATGTATCTGTTATCGCTTATGGTGCTATGGTTCATGCTGCATTAAAAGCTGCTGAAGAACTTGAAAAAGAAGGTATCTCTTTAGAGGTTGTTGACTTACGTACAGTTCAACCATTAGATATCGAAACAATCATCGCTTCTGTTGAAAAAACAGGCCGCGTAGTTGTAGTTCAAGAAGCTCAAAAACAAGCTGGTATTGCAGCTAACGTTGTAGCGGAAATTAACGACCGTGCAATCTTAAACTTAGAAGCTCCAGTTGTACGTGTTGCAGCTGCTGATACAGTATTCCCATTCTCTCAAGCTGAGAGCGTATGGTTACCAAACCATAAAGATATTGTTGAAGCTGTTAACAAAGTAATGAACTTCTAATTTTTAGTTTTTCATGTGCAAAAGAAATCAGCACATGCTGGTTTCTTTTGTACATATTCCATAATAATGAAATGAATCAGGGGGCTGAATTCCGTGGCATTTGAATTTAAACTACCAGATATCGGTGAAGGTATCCACGAAGGTGAAATCGTAAAATGGTTTATTAAACCAGGCGATGAAGTAAATGAAGACGATGTACTTCTTGAAGTACAAAATGATAAAGCAGTAGTAGAAATCCCTTCTCCTGTTAAAGGTAAAGTACTTGAAGTACTTGTAGAAGAAGGAACAGTTGCAATTGTAGGAGATACATTAATTAAATTTGATGCTCCTGGATACGAAAACCTTAAATTTAAAGGTGACGATCATGATGAAGCTCCAAAAGCTGAAGAAGCAGCAGTAGAAGCTCCAGCAGCGGAAACTACTCCAGCAGCAACTGCAGAAGTAGTAAATGAGCGAGTAATCGCTATGCCATCTGTTCGTAAATATGCTCGTGAAAAAGGTGTAGATATTCATAAAGTAGCTGGTTCTGGTAAGAACGGCCGTGTTGTGAAAACTGACATCGATGCATTTGCAAATGGTGGACAAACTGTAGCAGCAACTGAGGCTCCAGCAGCAGTAGAAGCTACTCCAGCAGCAGCAGCGAAAGAAGAAGCACCAAAAGCACAACCAATCCCAGCTGGTGAATATCCAGAAACTCGTGAGAAAATGAGTGGTATCCGTAAAGCGATTGCGAAAGCAATGGTTAACTCTAAGCATACAGCTCCTCACGTAACATTAATGGATGAAGTAGATGTAACAGAACTTGTTGCTCACCGTAAGAAGTTCAAAGCTGTTGCAGCTGACAAAGGTATTAAATTAACTTACCTTCCATACGTTGTAAAAGCTTTAACATCTGCATTACGTGAATTCCCAATGTTGAATACTGCTTTAGACGATGCTTCTCAAGAAATCGTTCATAAACATTACTTCAACATCGGTATCGCAGCTGATACAGACAAAGGTCTATTAGTACCAGTTGTTAAAGATACAGATCGTAAATCTATCTTTACTATTTCTAACGAGATCAATGAACTTGCTGGTAAAGCACGTGATGGTCGTTTAGCTCCAACTGAAATGAAAGGTGCTTCTTGCACAATTACAAACATTGGTTCTGCAGGTGGACAATGGTTCACTCCAGTTATCAATCACCCAGAAGTAGCAATCCTTGGTATCGGCCGTATCGCTGAGAAACCAGTTGTGAAAAACGGTGAAATCGTTGCAGCTCCAGTATTAGCATTATCTCTAAGCTTTGACCATCGTTTAATTGACGGCGCAACTGCTCAAAAAGCATTAAACCAAATTAAACGTCTATTGAATGACCCACAATTATTAGTAATGGAGGCGTAATAACAATGGTAGTAGGAGATTTCCCAATTGAATTAGATACAGTCGTTGTTGGTGCAGGTCCTGGTGGATACGTTGCGGCAATTCGTGCAGCACAATTAGGTCAAAAGGTAGCGATTATTGAAAAATCTAACCTTGGTGGCGTATGCTTAAACGTTGGATGTATTCCTTCAAAAGCGTTAATCAATGCAGGTCATCGTTATGAGAATGCAATGCATTCTGATGACATGGGTATCACTGCAGAGAACGTAAAAGTTGACTTTACAAAAGTTCAAGAATGGAAAAACGGCGTAGTTAAGAAATTAACTGGCGGTGTTGAAGGCCTTCTTAAAGGTAACAAAGTTGAAATCATTCGCGGTGAAGCTTACTTCGTAGATGCTAATACATTACGCGTAATGACTGAAGATGCAGCACAAACTTATACGTTTAAAAATGCTGTTCTTGCAACTGGTTCTACACCAATCGAAATTCCAGGATTCAAATACTCTAAACGTGTTATCAACTCTACAGGCGCTTTAAGCTTACCTGAAATTCCTAAAAAACTTGTTGTAATCGGCGGCGGTTACATCGGTATGGAATTAGGTACTGCATATGCTAACTTCGGTACAGAAGTTACTGTAGTAGAAGCTGGCGACGAAATCTTAGCTGGTTTCGAAAAAGCTATGAGCTCTGTTGTTAAACGTGCTCTACAGAAAAAAGGTAACGTAAATATCCATACAAAAGCTATGGCTAAAGGCGTTGAAGAAACAGAAACTGGCGTAAAAGTTAGCTTTGAAGTTAACGGTGAAATCCAAACTGTAGAAGCGGATTACGTATTAGTAACTGTAGGTCGTCGTCCAAACACTCAAGAAATCGGTCTTGAGCAAGTTGGAATTAAAATGACTGACCGTGGCATTATCGAAATTGATGAGCAATGCCGTACAAATATTTCAAACATCTATGCAATCGGTGATATCGTTCCTGGACCACCATTAGCTCACAAAGCTTCTTACGAAGGTAAAGTAGCTGTTGAAGTAATTAGTGGCCATGCATCAGCAATCGATTACATCGGAATTCCTGCAGTATGCTTCACTGATCCAGAATTAGCATCTGTTGGTTACACTAAGAAACAAGCTGAAGAAGCAGGAATGACAGTAGCTGTATCTAAGTTCCCATTCGCTGCAAACGGTCGTGCGTTATCATTAAACAGCACTGACGGTTTCTTACAACTTGTAACGCGTAAAGAAGATGGTCTTCTTGTAGGTGCACAAGTTGCAGGTGCAGGTGCTTCTGATATTATCTCTGAGATTGGTTTAGCTATCGAAGCTGGAATGACAGCTGAAGATATCGCTCAAACAATCCATGCTCACCCAACATTAGGTGAGATCACAATGGAAGCAGCTGAAGTTGCTCTTGGAATGCCAATTCACATTGTAAAATAATTTAAGTAATGTAAATACCCCATCTCTTATTTAAAGAGATGGGGTATTTTTATTTTCATAAAATGACTTGCAAGGTCTTTATATGTACTTGTCGAATGAATATATAATACTTTAAATGAACCGTTAGCATATATGCCGTTATATAATATGTAATTGATTCAAACTTAATCCCATATATTAATAAAATAGAGCATGTCAAAGGAGAAGGTTCCATGAGAATATTACATGTTATATTTTATCATTTTCTATTATGGAGTGGTTTTTCCATTGTATTAACATTATCGAATGGTGATAAGTTTCATTATAAAGTAATTCTCTTTTTCGTATTTCTTTATTTGGCATATGTGATTGCATGTTTTGTATTACACGTAAGAAAGCAGGCATTATTCCTTACGTGTTCAAATTGCATACTTTTTTTAATCATATTCTCTATTTTTTAAATTAACGTTTATAGAAATACATTGTTCTTCCATTAAATAGTTGTAACTCTCCTTCTAATTTCTTCGCTAGAAAACGGCTAAATTCATTTGCTTTTCCTTTATCACCAAATGTTGCTGTAGTAGGCAAAGAAACCTGAATAAAAGATTGTTCCTTTTCTATTCCAATCCCAACATAAATAGAATCATATCGATCGTGACTCGATTGGAGTTTTAATGTTGTTGCTGATGTATCTAATATTTCATAAGGAAAAGCTGTATTTGTATAAGCATAATTAATTTGATCACCAGTCTTGGAAGTAACGGTTTTATAGTTATGAAAAAGATGTTTAACATCTTCTATTGAAACAGATTGTTGATTGGATTTAGGTACAAGTGTGATAAAGGCGTGTTGCATACAAATTCCCCCTTAGCTTAGTAGAATAATATCATTCTACATCCTACTGAATTTTTTGACAATTAAAAGGAGTATTACTTTTTTTGTTTAATATATTAATGAGTAGGAAGTGTTATTTAGAAAGGTGGAAACTCATGTTTGAAAAATTGTATGATGAGCATGAAAGTGTGAAGGTACGATTTTTAGGATTTATGACGCATGATACACGTTATGATTTTGGAGTTATTTATACAAATATGTTTTTTGGAAAGCCACTTATTGTTTGTATGCAAACAGGGAGATCTACTTTGCTTGGGAGAGATGATGTAGAAAATGTTCCATATATACAGGAAACTTTTAAGTTAGGATCGGAAGAGGAGGCGGAGGAGTTAGCTCAGTTTTTTAAATTTCTTGTTCCGTCTACTTCTTTGCATGCGGAGTATGAAGAATAATTAACAAGAAACAGTCGTACGTATGAGATATGGCTGTTTTTTTGTGTTAATATCGCATACTAATTTAATTTTAAAATATTTAATGTGTTATACTAAAAACCTATTGACGTAAAAAGTATAACATATTAAAATAAAGACAGAAAGTTAAGCGGTTACAAAAGTTTTTGGGATTATAAACTTAGGGGGAAATGAAAAATGGGAACAATCGTATGTCAAGATTGTGAAGGTACAATTGCACACTTCGAGGATGAGAAAGTAACGGTACTTTACGGGAAATGTGGATCTTGCGGATGTGATCACACAGAACATACAAAAGCCCAATAATTGATAGGAAATTGACAGCTAAAAGTTTTTAGGACCATAAACTTAGGGGGAAATGAAAAATGGGAACAATCGTATGCCAAGTTTGTGAAGGAACAATCGGACATTTTGAAGATGAGAAAACGACAGTACTTTATGGGAAATGTGGTTCCAATTGTGACTGTGCTAGTAGAGACAATGCGAAAGCTTAATCATATATAAGTAGATTATTCTTTAAACTCAGGGGGAAATGAAAATGGGAACAATCGTATGCCAAGTTTGTGAAGGAACAATCGGACATTTTGAAGATGAAAAATCAACAGTACTTTATGGGAAATGTGGATCTCATTGCGAATGTGACCATACAGAACATACAAAAGCTTAATAATTAAGAAAAAACGCCTACACATGTAGGCGTTTTTTTAATAGATTGTAGTTGTATGCCCGACTGTTGCAACAATTGCATCATCTCTAATAGGAATAAATCCTATTGATGTTTGTGGCGTGTTAGGAGGGGCATATTGACTCATCATACGGCTATCAATACGAGTAATAAAATCGGTTAAATAAGCTGAAATAAAAGCATAAGGAATCCTTCGTTCATTTAATGAATAAATAATTTCCTCTTTCGTTTTTACGCCTACGCCATGTCCGTAAAAAAAGAAGTTTCCTAGATAGATTGTATTTTCTCCTTGCCACTCAATCGTAGCTGGATTAACTTGTGGATTTTTAAAGTAAACGAGGTCACCTGGAACGATATCGCCACTCGTTTTTGTTATGAGCTTTAAGTCGCGATCGTAGTCCCATGTATAAAGTAAGAGGTTTGCGAATAGACGGTTGAAAGTTTTTTCCTCATATAATGATAGTAATGCTTTGTAAAAAATGATAATCATTGCGGTGGCACATTCAGTTCCATATAGTTTTCCGTTTTTAAAAATATCTTGGATGGCAATGGAAGGGGCTATGTTTGGGAGTAGTTGAAATCCGCCAAGTGATGTTCTTTCCCAAAACTGAGGGTTGCAAAAAGATTGTTGAAACGTACGAAACTGAAATCCACTTTGAAAAAGTTCTAGCGCGGAAGTAATAATATTAACTCGTAAATTAAGATCAAAGCTGAGTTCATCGGCTGTTCGGAAGGAATAAACTTCTTGATTTCCCGCCATTATGGATAAAATCTGTTGTTTTTCAGCTGCAAATGGCTCATATTCATTTGTGATATAAGGGTGTACAATAGAACGGCCTATCACAATCATAATGGTATCCCCACCTATACGTTACAGATTTCGCGATACGGGAAAGCTTATATTGGACTTTAGACATAGGATGAAAGTATCGCTTTTTCATAGAAAAACATTTATCCCGCTATTTGCGGGCAGTAAGAATTCCACCTCAAAATTCGGCTGGAGCCCTGCTGCCCGTAAACGCCCGATTGGTGAAGGCTAATAATCAGTGGGGATGAACAAAACCCCACTGATTAAAGTTTCACTTTATATTTTGGTAGACTTTAACTACAGACAAGTACAAGTCTTTAAAACGCCAATGTGTTCTTTGAAAAAAGATAGCATAGGGAGTTCGATAGCCGAATTCAAGCTATCGGTAAAATGATATGTGTCGTCAAGAACAAGACGCTAAAACACCTGAACACGAATCTGTACGGTATGGTATAGTACCGTAGCTCACGAACCTATACGATTTGTTGTGAGAGTGGTGATGGCACACCGCAATCTTGCACGTCAGCGATACCAGAAATGGACTTCGCCTTAGGTAGCAAGAATCCCACTGATGTTAGTCAGCTTGCCCCATTAGGGTGGGAATGTCAAATTCTTTAGTATCGTATGAAAAAAAGAGAAAAAAGGTGAAAGAAAAGCCTATCAACTGATAGGCTTGTACTCTTTAATAACACGTAATGTTTGTAATGTCATATCTTCAGGACCTTGTACAGGTAACCCAGCTTCTAAATTTTTAAGAATATACTCTAAGTTATCTTGTGTAATAATTTCCCCCGGAGTAAAGATTGGAATCCCTGGCGGATAAACCATAACAAAATCAGCTATAATACGACCTGCTGCGTTTTCAAATGGAATGACTTCTGTTTCTGAATAAAAAGCATCTCTAGGAGAAAGTGCTAGCACAGGTATTTCTGGTATTTCTACTTGTACTTGAACACCTTTGTCTGCTCTATTTCTATATGTTGCTGCTAAATCTTGTAATGCTGTAATAAGTGTATCTGTTTCACTTTCTGTATCTCCAAATGTGATAAGACAAAGTATGTTATATAAATCAGAGAGTTCTACTTCAATGTTGTAATGTTCTCTAAGCCATACTTCAGCCTGATGGCCTGTAATACCTAAATCTTTTACAGATACAATTATCTTTGTAGGATCATAGTTAAAAGTAGCATCTGTTCCTAGCATTTCTTTTCCGGGACAATAAAGATGCTCAATAGCATTAATAGCATTACGAACATGCTCAGCTAATTGTATTGTTTGTTCTATGAGAGCTGTTCCTTCTGTAGCAAGACGTTTTCTAGCAACATCAAGGGATGCTAACAAAATGTAAGAAGTTGATGTAGTCGTAAGCATGCTAATAATGGATTGGACATGCTTTACGTTCACAAGACCTTCTTTTACATTAAGAATAGAGCTTTGGGTTAAAGACCCACCTAATTTGTGAACACTTGTTGCTGCCATATCTGCACCTGCTTGCATAGCCGATATTGGTAGTTCATCATGAAAATGGATATGAACACCGTGAGCCTCATCAACAAGTACAGGAATATCGTAAGAATGAGCTAATTCTACAATCTGCTCTAAATCTGCAGCAAACCCAAAATATGTTGGATTTATAACAAGTAAGCCTTTCGCATCTGAGTGCTCTTCAAGAGCCTTTTTGACAGATTGAATTGTGATCCCATGTGAAATACCGAGCTTCGGATCAATTTCAGGATGCATGAAAATTGGTTTTGCACCTGAGAAAATAATAGCTGACATTACTGATTTATGCACATTCCGTGGCACGAGGATTTTATCCCCAGGACCGCACACGCTCATCACCATTGTCATAATTGCACCACTTGTACCTTGAATAGAAAAGAACGTATGATCTGCACCGAAAGCAGCGGCTGCTAAATCCTGTGCTTCTTTAATCATACCCTTTGGATGATGTAAATCATCGAGCGGCGCAATATTAATTAAATCAATTGCTAATGCATTATGCCCAATAAATTCGCGAAATGTAGGGTCCATGCCCTGCCCTTTTTTATGACCAGGAATATGGAATTGAACTGGATTTCGCTTACTGTGCTCAACTAAAGCGGTAAACAATGGTGTTTCGTATTGGGACAATCTATACACCCCTTCTTCTTCGTAATATTTATTAGAGTTTGTTTTATATGATTGCATCTCATTCTAAAAGCAAATTAAGATGGAAAACTTTTAGAACTTGACTTGTTTTTCTGCCATTCGCAAAAGCCTTTTTTGGGATGGTAGTCTCACTTTATTTTCTATAAAACAAAAGCATTATATCACCAATAATTATAGATGTATAGAAAAATCGCATTTTCAAGGTGAGTATGTTTAATAGTTATATTTTAAATACTGCAAAGAGGAAGACAATTCCATTGAAATGGATAAATGGTGTATAATGCAGAGTGGCTATAGTGAAGAATAAAAGGTTGTCTTAAAGGTAGCATAATGGAAAAAGAAAGAATACTGAATGAGGTGCAAAAATGGAATATCAATATCCACTTGATTACAATTGGTCAAATGAAGAAATGGTAGCAGTTGTAAAGTTTTATGAAGCGATTGAAAAGGTATACGAAAAAGGAGTTTTGAGAGAAGATTTGATGGAATTATATCGTCGTTTTAAAGAGATTGTGCCATCGAAGGCAGCGGAGAAAAAAATTGATAAAGAATTTCAAGAAGTAAGTGGATATTCTATATATCGTACGATTCAAAAAGCAAAGGAAGTAGCAGAAAAAAAGATTGTTAAAATGTAAAAATATTTTGAAAAATAAAATATGAAGTGCTATAATGTGATAACAACTAAAAACGGACAATATAAATTGTCCGTTTTCTACTATCGATTACAAAGTGCATATAAAGGAAGGAGTGGTTGCATCGTAGATTCAATCTTAGCAAGGAATTGTTCGTTGGTCATTGCTGAAAACTCCTCTGGTGATATATGAATACCGACTAATAACTCTGCTTTTTTCACAGTAGCTAAACGTTCAATCATCTTTTGTAAGTCTTCCGTTTCAAGCGTTTTATGTAGTTTTACACCTGGTTTAGTATGGTCAATGGACCAAACGAAGTCATTTGGAATATTTGTTTTTAAATCATTTAAATGTTCTAAGAAGGCGTGAGCCGTCTCCACTTTTTGTGGACACTCATAGATTAAACCAAAGTATATGAAGGCGTGAGTACCCCATAAACCAATTTGAAAGTGTGGTAACATTTTATATCCACGTTTATTTGTTGAAAAAGCAACCCAAGTATCGTTTGGTGGATTGACTTTGCGGCGTGCATGTTTTGCTACATGGTAGAAAAAGTTTTCATCAGTTTGTTGTGATAAATATTCTGCAAATTGTTCCCCTAAAGCTTCTAGCTTAGGATGAATATTCGTTTTAATTGCGCTCATTCGTTCTTCAAGACCATCAACAGTAAAGACTTCAAAATCAGTTGATGTGAATGTTTGTAGTGTCATGATTGTTCCTCCAACTCCTATTTTGTTTTAATTTTAGCATAGCTTGTACTATTCATAAAAAAAACATCACAAAAAAATTTAAATAAAAAAATATAATTATGTTGCATAGATGATTTATCCAACATAGTATAGTATAAAACAAAAAATCAGAAAATTGAATCAATTCTAGTCCGAGGGCAGACGAATATTGGGAGGAGGCAAAAAAAATGAGACAGGTGATTAATGCGTTAAAGAGAACAGATGCTGAAAAGAGAATTCCGGTGCTACGTTTGGAGCTAGATTATGAATTAGCAACTTTATATGATGCGATGATGGATAACGACAAACAGAAAAAAGAAGAGTGCGTACAAAAATTAGAAGTGTTAAGACTTGAAATGATCCGTTTAGAAGCGTAATAATAGTATATGTATAAATAATTAGTTGGTGCGAACCTTATAAAGGGTTCGTTTTTTCTGTGAACAGTATAGATCGGAGTGTTTAAACATGCAAGAAGTATGGAAAGACATCGATACACACGCGAAACAGTGGATTCGAGAAGCCGGAGAACAATTAATGGCGTCACTGAAAAAAACACTTATTATAGAAACAAAGTCAAATGCAGCTGATCTAGTAACAAATATGGACCGAGAAACGGAGCAGTTTTTAATTGGGAAAATTAAAGAAACATTCCCGGCTCATAATATTTTAGGAGAAGAAGGCTATGGAGATGAGATTACCTCTTCTAATGGGGTTGTTTGGTTAATTGATCCAATTGATGGCACGATGAACTTTGTTCATCAAAAAAGAAATTTCGCAATCTCAATCGGGATTTATGAGAACGGTATCGGAAAGATTGGTCTTATTTATGATCCGGTTCATGACGAACTATATCATGCGGTAAAGGGAGAAGGGGCTTTTTGCAATGATTTAGCTATTCCCATGTTGGAAAAAGGAACGGTAGAGCATGGAGTTATAGCTTTGAATGCGATATGGCTTACTGATAATCCATTGCTTAATATGGAAAAAATGATGATGCTCGTTAAGAAGGCGAGAGGTACGAGGTCATATGGTTGTGCAGCGTTAGAAATGGTATATGTTGCCACGGGAAGATTAGATGCATATGTAACACCGCGCTTATCGCCATGGGACTTTGGCGGGGGACAGATTATTGTAGAGGAAGTTGGCGGTAAAGTGACAACGTTCTTGGGAACGCCTCTTTCTATTGTAGAGAAAAGCAGTGTGTTAGTGGCAAAACCAGGAGTATACGAAGAATTATTACCATTTGTATCGCAATAATGAAAAAAAGTAAGAGGCATAAAGAAGCTTCTTACTTTTTAATGTTATTGCGATTTACGCATTTTTCTTTTTGTTACAAAACCGTATCCAACTGTAACAAATGTGCCGATAATGCAAATAATAATGCCGATGGGACTATTTTCAGCAATCATAATTCCGATACCAATTAAGAAGATAACACCGATAATTGCTGTTAATAAAAAGCGATATTGAATGTGTTCCATTTCTTCACCCTCCAATCTTATTTTACTTTCACAAAAGTAAGAATACAACTATATTTTCATTCTTGATTTTATTTTGATTGCCATTGTATCCCCTTCGCTCTTATAATAGAGAAGGATTAAAAAGACATTAGGAGTTGGACATGTTGAAAAAACGACAAGATTTACGAAATATAGCAATTATTGCCCACGTTGACCATGGTAAAACAACACTTGTTGACCAGTTATTACGTCAAGCGGGGACGTTCCGTGCGAATGAACATATTGAAGAACGCGCAATGGACTCAAATGATCTAGAAAGAGAACGTGGTATTACAATTTTAGCGAAGAATACTGCGATTCACTATGAAGATAAAAGAATTAACATTTTAGATACACCTGGTCACGCTGACTTCGGTGGAGAAGTAGAACGTATCATGAAAATGGTTGATGGTGTTCTACTTGTAGTTGATGCATATGAAGGTTGTATGCCACAAACACGATTTGTTTTAAAGAAAGCTCTTGAGCAAAACTTAACTCCAATCGTTGTTGTAAACAAAATTGACCGTGACTTCGCTCGCCCTGATGAAGTAGTTGATGAAGTAGTTGACTTATTCATCGAACTTGGTGCAAACGAAGATCAATTAGAGTTCCCAGTTGTATTTGCATCAGCAATGAACGGAACAGCAAGCTTAGATTCAAATCCAGCAAATCAAGAAGAGAATATGAAATCATTGTTTGACACAATCATTGAACATATTCCAGCACCAATTGATAACAGCGAAGAGCCACTTCAATTCCAAGTAGCACTTCTTGATTACAATGACTATGTTGGTCGTATTGGGGTTGGACGCGTATTCCGCGGTACAATGAAAGTAGGACAACAAGTTGCATTAATGAAAGTTGACGGAAGTGTAAAACAATTCCGTGTAACTAAATTATTTGGTTACATTGGATTAAAACGTCAAGAAATTGAAGAAGCAAAAGCTGGAGATTTAGTAGCTGTTTCAGGTATGGAAGACATTAACGTAGGTGAAACGGTATGTCCGGTTGAGCATGAAGAGGCTTTACCATTATTACGTATTGATGAGCCAACATTACAAATGACATTCCTTGTAAATAACAGCCCATTTGCAGGTCGTGAAGGTAAATTCATTACTTCTCGTAAAATTGAAGAGCGTCTTCGTTCACAATTAGAGACAGATGTAAGTTTACGTGTAGATAATACAGATTCTCCTGATGCATGGATCGTATCTGGACGCGGAGAGTTACATTTATCTATCTTAATTGAAAACATGCGTCGTGAAGGTTATGAACTACAAGTATCTAAGCCTGAAGTAATTATTAAAGATGTCGATGGCGTAAGAAGTGAGCCTGTAGAGCGCGTACAAATCGATGTTCCTGAAGAATACACTGGTTCTATTATGGAATCAATGGGCGCACGTAAAGGTGAAATGTTAGATATGGTGAATAACGGAAACGGTCAAGTTCGCCTTACTTTCATGGTTCCAGCACGTGGGTTAATTGGTTACACAACAGAATTCCTAACATTAACTCGTGGTTATGGTATTTTAAACCACACATTTGATTGCTACCAACCAGTACATGCTGGACAAGTGGGTGGACGTCGTCAAGGTGTTCTAGTTTCACTTGAAGCAGGAAAAGCATCACAATACGGTATTATGCAAGTTGAAGACCGTGGTGTAATCTTCGTTGAACCAGGTACAGAAGTATATGCTGGTATGATCGTTGGAGAACATACACGTGAGAATGATTTAACAGTTAACGTTGTAAAAATGAAACAACAAACGAACATTCGTTCTGCAACGAAAGATCAAACTTCAACAATGAAAAAACCACGCTTAATGACTTTAGAAGAGTCATTAGAGTACTTAAACGATGATGAGTTCTGTGAAGTAACTCCAGAATCAATTCGTCTACGTAAAAAGATTCTTGATAAGAGTGAGCGCGAAAGAGCTGCTAAGAAAAAGAAATCTGTAGAAGCGTAAAAATAAAAAAACAACTACCTTTATAAAAGGTAGTTGTTTTTTTATTTTGTTTATTTTTAGAATATTTATTCTTTTTTGTGGACAGTATTTTTTTTGCGAGTTACTCTTGTATTAAGTACATAAAGAAAATTTGTTTTTATGAGAAGGGAGGAAAGATAGTGTTAGAAAGAATGTCATTTTTCGCGAAATTGTGCAAAGTTGATGAAAATCCAGAACTAGGGATGTGGTTACTTTATGGAACAATTATTATATTGAGTGCACTTGTATATAATTTAGGATTTGCAAGGAAGCTATCAGTGCTAAAAAATATAGTAATATACATATCTTTAGCAATTGGATGCACGGTATTAACTTTCTTTGCAGTTTTTTTACCAGTTGGAGAGGGGCTCGTTGTAGCGGCGATTGTACTTGGAATTTATAGATTACGTTTACGTCAAGCGAAACAACAAAAAGCAGGATAAAAAGGGGGAGTTTCATGCGCTCGGTACAAGATGCACTATATAATTGGTTAACAATTAAAACTGTTGCGGAAGCGCGTCCAGATGATAGCGCTGCACAAGAAACGTATGTATTATTTCGAAATATGATATATGAAGAGCATAAATTACGAAATGTAGAAGTGGAAAAGAACGAGGAAATGTATTTAATTACATATGGAATTGAGGGAGAAATAAGGTGTGCAAGATTTCCAGTAGAAGCAATTGATTGTTTTTTGGATCAGATGAATCGTGAACCAGAAAAATACAAATAAGTCCTTATCTATATGATTAAGGACTTATTTACGGTTTACCAATCGTCTTCTACTTTTTTATCACGATATAATCGGAAATTACCACTTGCATGGCGTTCCATAGTACGATCTGCAATGCGTTCCGTACATTCCATGCACATATATGTATGAATAGGGCGATTACGCAGTTTTTTTGCCATAGGATTTTCGTCATCTAACATATCTTTTTTATCACAAATCATACATCTGACTCTCATTTCGTCACCTCAATACGAATTCTATCAGTATAAGTATATCATGGAAGCATAA
The DNA here is from genome assembly GCF_046534555.1 of Bacillus sp. SIMBA_074. Classification (NCBI taxonomy): domain Bacteria; kingdom Bacillati; phylum Bacillota; class Bacilli; order Caryophanales; family Bacillaceae; genus Bacillus; species Bacillus sp. SIMBA_074. The sequence continues at coordinate 57,243 of NZ_JAWRYM010000006.1, forward strand.
TGTTTTTGAATAATAGCGGGAAAAAATAATATTTTCGCAATTCGAAAAATAGGTTATGATAAGGATATATAAATAATATTTGGAGGTGGAAATATGGCGAATGTAGTTGAGCCTACATTGACAGGTGATTTAGTACAATCTTTGCGTAAAGAGTGTATCGTTATGATAGCAACAACAGATTTCGAAAAACAAATTCCTAACGTAAGTGCTATTTCTTGGGTATATGCAGTGAGTGAAACTAGTATTCGATTTGCGGTAGATCAACGCTCACGTATTGTGGGGAATATACGGCATAGTGCAGGGGTTGTATTGACTATAATGGCGAATGAATCCGTATTTTCCATAAGTGGTGAAAGTGAAATTTTAACAGATAGAATGGAAGGGATTCCTCTAAAATTAACGGTAGTAGAAGTGAATGTACAAGAAGTTCGTGATGTTATGTTTTATGGTGCGAAACTTGCTACTGAACCAACATATGAAAAAACATATGATCTTCGAGCAGCTAAAAAGCTTGATAACCAAGTATTAGTAGGAATGAAAGAATTATAAAGAAGATGAATAGGAACATCGTTCATAAACTTTTACAAGTGAGTATTGTGATTTAATGTGAAAAATTATAATAAAAAGTAATATATTGAATAGAAATGAATAAAAAATAAAGAAAAGGTTTAATTTCTATGAGTTTCGATTCTACCTCGTTTTTACGGTACATATAATTATAACAATGGTTCGTCCATATTTTATGGATGAAACCCTTGTTCTACAAATTTAAAAGTGGAGTCAGGGGGTAACAGGTTGGATAAAATTTATGTGTTAGATACGAATGTACTTTTGCAGGATCCTTTATCTATTTTTTCATTTGCAACAAATGAAGTAGTGATTCCAGCAGTTGTATTAGAAGAGGTTGATTCGAAAAAACGTTATATGGATGAAGTAGGACGAAATGCTCGCTATGTATCTAAGTTAATCGACAAATTTCGCGAAATAGGAAAGCTGCATGAAAGTATTCCGTTAGAAAACGGCGGTACATTTCGTATTGAATTAAATCATCGCTCATTTGTTCAACTGCAAGATATTTTTGTAGAAAAAACAAATGATAATCGAATTTTAGCGGTAGCGAAAAACCTCTCTTTAGAAGAACAAGAAAAAGAGGACGGGAAATCAGTTATTTTAGTAAGTAAAGATGTACTCGTAAGGGTAAAAGCTGATGCAATCGGATTGCAGGCCGAAGATTATTTAAGTGACCGAGTAATCGAAGTGGAAAATATATATTCAGGATTTTTAGAAGGGTATATATCAAAAGAACAGTTAGATTATTTTTATGAAAAAGGTGAACTGCCTTTATCTGAAATCGCAAATCATCCTTTTTATCCAAATCAGTTTGTTGTAATGAAAGATGCACTAGGGGGTTCTAGTTCTGCACTTGGGATTGTGGATCATTTAGGTAAGAAGGTAAAAAAACTTATTTTTCACAATGAACAAGTGTGGGGGATACGCCCACGAAACGTGCAGCAAATTATGGGATTAGAATTGCTACTTCGGGAAGATATTCCACTTGTAACGTTAACAGGGAAAGCCGGTACAGGAAAAACGTTACTCGCATTAGCTTCGGGACTAATGCAAACGGAAGATTTAGGGTTATATAAAAAACTACTTGTCGCGAGACCAATTGTACCGGTAGGGAAAGATATAGGCTATTTACCAGGAGAGAAAGAGGAAAAATTAAGACCGTGGATGCAGCCGATTTTTGATAATCTAGAGTATTTATTCAATACGAAAAAGCCTGGGGAGCTAGATGCTATTTTAGCTGGGATGGGTTCGATTGAAGTAGAAGCGCTTACCTATATACGCGGGAGAAGTATTCCAGACCAATTCATTATAATTGACGAGGCACAAAATTTAACGAAGCATGAAGTAAAGACGATATTAACAAGGGTAGGCGAAAAAAGTAAGATTGTATTAATGGGGGATCCTCAGCAAATTGATCACCCGTATTTAGATGAATATAATAACGGTTTAACATATGTTGTAGAGAAGTTTAAAGAACAACGTATTAGTGGTCATGTAAAGTTTGTTAAAGGAGAGCGTTCTAATTTAGCACAACTAGCAGCGGATTTATTATAAAAAGGAGTGAGCTTAAGCTCACTCCTTTTTTGCCTTTTAATTATACAATTTAAATGATTGTAAATTTACGGATGTTACGAATCGGATTTTGTCTATTAGATCCATCATGGAAATATAGATGAACAGGCCCGTCTTCTCGTAATGGTTTACCTTCTTTTGAAAAACCGAGAATAGCTTTATGGGCTGTTTCTAACGGAAGTGTAATTGTATTGTCTGTGGTTGCAATTTCGACATGAGTAGCATCTTCTAAAATTTCAGCATTTTTTAGAAATGGATGAAGTGGTATGCCAAACGTCCCGTTAATAAGCTGTTCTTTTTTATATTTCTTTACACTTTGTTGTATTGGCGGGAAGGCAGCACCATCACGGATTTCGCGATCCCAATGCTCTGAAGTATGTTTTAAGTATGTTTCTAATTCGGATGATTCTTCTCTAGTTTCATCAAAGTAGGTTGTCAAATCTATTTTTCGATCATCGAAAATCCATACAGTTGGATCGATAGTGATTGGAAAACGAACTTTTCCATTAATAAATAAAATTTCGCTCATTGTTGTTCCCCCATTTGTGTTATACTCCCACTTTTCAGTATAATAGTATTAGACGCTGTTGTCACAAAAAATGTTTCTATTGCAATTTATTAAAACTATCGCTAATATTAATAGATATGAGAGAGTAGGACGGAAACGGAGGGAATCAATTTGGCGTCTGAGACAGTATCAAATCATCAGGAAAAGGCACTAGCCCTTCTACAAGCGGATGCAGAGAAGATTTTAAGACTTATTAAGGTACAAATGGACAATCTTACAATGCCGCAATGTCCATTATATGAAGAAGTTTTAGACACACAAATGTTTGGACTATCCCGCGAGGTCGATTTTGCGGTTCGCCTTGGTCTTATTGCAGAAGAACAAGGGAAAGCAATGTTAGGAGAGCTCGAACGTGAGTTGTCTGCACTTCATGAAGCATTTACAAACAAACAACAATAACGGGTTCAAATAAGGGGGCTCAAACTGAAATAGTTTGGGCTTTTTATTTGTATAATAAAGAAGGAAGAACCTATATACATATGGAATACAACAATAATTAAATTGAAACAGAAAGAGGAAATGAAATGAAAAAAGTATGGAAATCGATGGATTATTCCTTATTACTTCCTCTTGTTATCTTATGTGTGTTGGGAGTTATAATGGTATATAGTTCTAGTTCCATTGTTGCGATTTCGAGGTTTGATAAACCAGCAAATTTCTTTTTTAAAAGACAATTAATGACTTTGGCTGCTGGGACAATCATATTAATAATTATCGCTACTATCCCATATAAAGTGTGGAGGAAACGAATTTTTTTATTGGGGAGTTATGGTATTAGCATTGCATTATTAGCGGCAGCTGCATTTTTCACTAAGACAGTAAACGGCGCAAATGGATGGATATTTGGAATACAGCCTGCAGAATTTGTGAAGATAACTGTTATCCTCGTATTGGCTCATTTTTTTGCGAAAAGACAAGAAACGAATACGCCTGTTTTGAAAGGATCGGGACCGGTACTTTTTGGTGTTGGTTTAATCATGGTTTTAATTTTAAAGCAAAATGATTTAGGTACCGATTTGTTAATTGCAGGAACAGTAGGAATTATGTTTCTTTGTTCGGGAGTGCGGATTAATTTATGGATTAAACGAATTGTTTTAACTTCTATAGTATGGGTTCCGGCACTATATATTCTCGGTAATTATGCATTAAATCCATATCAAAAGGCACGATTTTCAGTTTTTCTTGATCCATTTAACGATCCTCAAAATGATGGGTTCCAATTAATAAATTCTTTTATTGGAATTGCTTCAGGAGGGCTAAATGGTCGAGGGTTAGGGAACAGTGTGCAAAAATATGGATACTTACCAGAACCGCAAACAGATTTTATTATGGCAATTATATCTGAAGAACTTGGATTTATAGGCGTAGCTGTCATTTTAATCTGTTTACTACTTATTATTATTCGGGCATTTAGGGTTGCACAAAAGTGCAGAGATCCGTTTGGAAGTTTAATAGCAATTGGAATTGCAAGTTTGTTTGGAGTTCAAACTTTTATAAATGTCGGTGGTATGTCTGGGTTAATACCGCTTACAGGGGTACCATTACCATTTGTTAGTTATGGTGGGAGTTCTTTGTTAGCTAATCTGCTTGCAATGGGTATACTGTTAAATATTGCTAGTTATGTAAAACGACAAGAGAAACAACAAAACAAATTGACTAACGAAATAGAACAAGGTGGACCGCATCTTGTTGTTGTAAAATAAAAAACACATTGAGCTCTAGAGTTCAATGTGTTTTTTATTTTGTTAGATTTTAAATGTGATACAATATTGATTGTTTTAAAACGAAAAGTATATTACATTTAAGTGAATGTGATATACAATATTGTTGTTAGAAAAGGAAGAGGTATGCTATACTATTTTTGTGAAACAAATTGATCAGAAAACTTATCATTTGTTGAAAAATAAGGTATGATGGATAAAAATAAAGTGAAGCTTTCTAAGTATAATATAATGTAGAAAGTGAAGAACTTCACGCTCTTTAGAGTGTGTATGTATTTTATCTCTAGAGTGGTAGGAAAATAGAGGGGGAAAATCATGACAAAGCTGCAACGTATTCAAAAAGTATTGGTAGCTAACCGTGGAGAGATAGCAATTCGTGTGTTCCGAGCATGTTCAGAACTTGGATTAAACACAGTTGCGATCTATTCTAAAGAGGATAGCGGTTCTTATCATCGCTATAAAGCCGATGAGTCCTATTTAGTTGGGGAAGGGAAAAAGCCAATTGATGCTTATCTAGATATTGAAGGCATTATTGAGATTGCGAAAAGTAATCATGTAGATGCAATCCACCCTGGATATGGTTTCTTGTCAGAAAATATTCAATTTGCAAAACGTTGTGAAGAAGAAGGGATTATCTTTATCGGTCCAAAAAGTAAGCATTTAGACATGTTTGGAGATAAAGTTAAAGCAAGAACACAAGCGCAGCTAGCACAAATTCCAATTATTCCTGGTAGTGATGGTCCAGTAAATTCAATAGAAGAAGTTGAAGAATTTGCTGAAAAGTATGATTACCCGATTATTATTAAAGCATCCCTTGGTGGCGGCGGTCGCGGTATGCGTATTGTACGTGCTAGTGAAGAATTAAGAGAATCGTATAATCGCGCGAAATCAGAAGCAAAAGCAGCCTTTGGTAATGATGAAGTGTACGTTGAAAAATTCGTTGAAAAACCTAAACATATAGAAGTGCAAATTTTAGCAGATGAAGAAGGTAATGTTGTTCATTTGTATGAGCGTGATTGCTCTGTACAACGACGCCATCAAAAAGTAGTTGAAATTGCACCGAGCGTGTCGCTTTCAGATGATTTGCGTCAGCGTATTTGTGATGCTGCAGTAAAGTTAACGAAAAATGTAAATTATTTAAATGCTGGAACGGTAGAATTCCTTGTAAAAGGTGATGAGTTTTACTTCATTGAAGTAAACCCACGTGTTCAAGTTGAACATACGATTACAGAGATGATTACAGGAGTGGATATCGTTCAATCGCAAATTTTAATAGCTGATGGACATGCATTACATAGCAAAATGGTAGGTGTTCCTAAGCAAGAGGAAGTGGTTGTGCATGGATTTGCAATCCAATCTCGTGTAACAACAGAAGACCCACTTAATAACTTTATGCCTGATACAGGAAAGATTATGGCGTACCGATCAGGTGGTGGTTTTGGTGTTCGTCTTGATACAGGTAATAGTTTCCAAGGTGCAGTTATTACACCGTACTACGATTCTTTACTTGTAAAAGTTACTACTTGGGCACTTACTTTTGAACAAGCCGCTGCAAAAATGGAACGTAACTTAAAAGAATTCCGTATTCGTGGTATTAAAACAAATATTCCATTCCTAGAGAATGTAGTAAAACATAAAAACTTCTTATCAGGAGAATATGACACTTCATTTATTGACGCGTCACCTGAACTATTCTTGTTCCCGAAACGTAAAGACCGCGGAACAAAAATGTTAAATTATATTGGTACAGTAACAGTAAATGGCTTCCCAGGAGTAGGGAAAAAAGAGAAACCAATTTTCCCAGATGCTCGTATACCAAATGTGATACACTCAGAGCCAATGCAAAATGGAACGAAACAAATTTTGGATGAGCGTGGAGCGGATGGATTAGTAAAGTGGGTACAAGATCAAAAGCGTGTACTTTTAACTGATACAACATTCCGTGATGCACATCAGTCATTACTTGCAACTCGTGTTCGTACAAAAGATTTACATCACATTGCAGAGCCGACAGCGAGAATGTTACCAAACTTATTCTCAGCAGAAATGTGGGGCGGTGCAACGTTTGATGTTGCATATCGTTTCTTGAAAGAAGATCCATGGGAACGATTACTAGATCTTCGTGAAAAAATGCCAAACGTTTTATTCCAAATGTTACTTCGTTCTTCAAACGCAGTTGGATACAAAAACTATCCAGATAATTTAATTCAAAAATTTGTAGAATGTTCCGCGCAAGCTGGAATTGATGTGTTCCGTATTTTTGATAGCTTAAACTGGGTAGAAGGCATGAGAGTTGCAATTGATGCTGTACGAGATACTGGTAAGATTGCAGAAGCAACAATGTGTTACACAGGAGACATTCATGATCCGTTACGCAGTAAATATGATTTAAATTATTATAAAAATTTAGCAAAAGAGTTGGAAGCATCAGGAGCTCATATTTTAGGAATTAAAGATATGGCGGGCTTATTAAAGCCAAACGCAGCATATGATTTAGTTTCAGCACTAAAAGAGACGGTGTCGATTCCAATTCACCTGCATACACACGATACGAGCGGAAATGGTATTTTAACGTATACGAAGGCGATTGAAGCAGGTGTTGATATTGTCGATGTAGCGGTGAGTTCTATGGCTGGTCAAACGTCACAACCAAGTGCGAATACACTATACTATGCGTTAGGTGGAAACGAAAGACAGCCAGATGTTAATATAGACTCATTAGAAAAACTATCTCATTATTGGGAAGATGTACGAAAATATTATGCTCCATTTGAAAGTGGTATGAATGCCCCTCACACAGAGGTATATATGCATGAAATGCCGGGTGGACAGTATAGTAATCTTCAACAACAAGCAAAAGCGGTTGGCTTAGGAGATCGCTTTGATGAAGTTAAAGTGATGTATCGCCGTGTTAATGATATGTTTGGCGACATTGTAAAAGTAACACCATCATCTAAAGTTGTCGGTGATATGGCATTATTTATGGTTCAAAATCACCTAACAGAACAAGATATTTTAGAACGTGGACATGCTATGGACTTCCCAGGATCTGTTGTTGAAATGTTCTCTGGAGATTTAGGACAACCATATGGTGGTTTCCCGAAAGAATTACAAAAAATTATTTTAAAAGGGAAAGAGCCATTAACAGTAAGACCGGGTGAATTATTAGAACCAGTAGATTTCGATGCTTTAAAAGAAGAGTTATTCCACAAACTTGGACGCGAAGTAACAATTTTTGATGTAGTCGCATATGCATTGTATCCAAAAGTATTTATGGACTACGAAAAAGTTGCTGGGATTTATGGAAATGTATCTGTGCTTGATACACCGACATTCTTCTATGGTATGAGACTTGGTGAAGAAATTGATGTGGAAATCGAGCAAGGTAAAACATTGATGGTTAAACTAGTTTCCATTGGGGAGCCACAGCCAGATGGAAATCGTGTGCTTTACCTGGAGTTTAATGGACAACCGCGTGAAATCGTAGTGAAAGATGAAAACGTGAAATCAACTGTTGCACAGCGTGTGAAGGGGAATCGTGAAAATCCAAATCATATTAGCGCAACGATGCCGGGAACTGTTATTAAAGTAGTTGTAAAAGAAGGCGATGAAGTGAAAAAAGGTGATTCCATGGCAATTACAGAAGCTATGAAAATGGAAACGACGGTTCAAGCGCCATTTAGTGGTAAAGTGAAAAAAGTATATGTAAATGATGGGGATGCAATTCAAACGGGAGATTTACTCATTGAATTAGATTATTAAAATAAAGAAAAAGAGCTGTGCGAAAGCAGCTCTTTTTTGTGTGTAAATAATACCTTGCCGAATTGGCAAGGTATTAAAGTTTTACTTTATTTTGTTTGCTTAGAAGTTGATTCAGTTTCTTTTGCATTGACTGTACTTCTTGTACCTATCATAACTAAATAGCATAGTACAGCAAACAGGCAAGAAATGAAGAGCGAATGTAATAATGCCATTGCTAAACTAGCATTTGTAAATACGACTAAAATCCCTACTATAGCTTGAAGTGTAACAAGGATAAATGAAATAATCCATCCCCAGTATACTACACGCTGCTGCTTGTAATGGCGAATAGCGATAATCATCGCATATAGTATCCAAGCGAAAATTAACATCGCTGCAACTCTATGTCCCATTTGAACCCACTCATGTAGTTGAGTTGGCATAGGTCTATTTTTGCTACATAAAGGGAAGTCTGGACAGGCTAAGGTAGCTCGTTCGTGACGTACTAAAGCTCCTGTGTAGACAACGATATAACTGTAAATTGTTACACCATAAATATGAAATTTCATTTTTTTGTCCATAATAAGTGAACGTGCATCAAATTTCTGATCAATTTCAAAAATAAGACACGTTAACAAGATGACAGAAGCAAATGAAATTAAGGAAATACCGAAATGAATAGCTAATACAGCAGGCATTTGACCCCAAACAACCGCCGCCGCCCCCATTAATGCTTGTGCAACTAAAAATACGAAGGATAAAATTGCTAACGTCTTTGTTTCGCGCACATGTTTATAATATTTCCAGGACAAGATACAAAGAAGAGTAACAAGGATTCCTGCTGATCCAGATGTTAAGCGGTGACTTAGCTCAATAATAGTCTCCATTGATAAATTAGATGGAACAAATTCACCGTTACAAAGAGGCCATGATTTGCCGCATCCTTGGCCTGAACCCGTTTTTGTAACTAAAGCGCCTCCTAGTAAAACTACTAATAAATCGAGACTTGTAATGACTGCTAACCATTTAATAAAGCGTTGCAATCTCTTTCACCATCTTTCTGCTATGAAGTTATTGCGAAATATTTTCATTCCATTATGTATAGAATAAAACGTGCTACAGTCCTATGATATATAAAAAATAATAAAATAGCAAAGAAATGGAGGGCGAGGACAACGTACGTATTATAAAGAAAAAAATGGGATTTAAAATACATATTTTAGGAGGAATTCAGGCTATTTTGAAAAGAAATGGGGAGAATACATGCTAAATATGACAAAATAGTTTATTATAGAAGATAACATCATGTTATGATAAGGATAAAATAGAATAAAGTTTTTTAATGTTTGACACAAAAAGTTCATGTTTTCTTCACAAAATGTTCGGGAAATGTGATTTAATATATTGGAGTATGGGCGTAGATTAGTAGTAGAATGGGTTAACAATATTTCTACTGTAATAATATTGCTATATAGAAGCGAAATATTTCACATGAAATATATGCTTAGAAAGATGATAGGTTTAAGAGGGGGTTAAAGTGATGAACCATGCAACAAGTGAGCTGCATGATGAGTCAGCTGTTTCAATTGTACCGGAAACAACTCGGTTACAAGATTTATCAGCGCTCGTTAAAATGGGGATTGTAAACTCAAATACACTTACTGTATTTACAGGATTTTGGTTGGCTTTACATTTTAATGGATTGAGTGTTATGGACAATCTAGATAAGTTATTTTTCACAATCGTTGGTTCGGCATTAATTATGGCAGGGGTATGTTGTTTAAATAACTACATTGACCGAGATATCGATCCATTAATGGAAAGAACAAAAAACCGTCCAACGGTAACAGGTAAATATAAACCTGGCTTTGCACTTGCATTTGGACTTGTAATTTTACTTCTTGGCTTTGCATTTTTATTACTTACTACACCGATGGCAGTGTTAATCTCATTTATTGGTGCCTTCACATATGTTGTTTTATATACGTTATGGACGAAGAGAAAATATACGTTAAATACTGTTGTAGGTAGTATATCAGGAGCAGTTCCACCTTTAATTGGATGGGCGGCAATTGATCCGTCTTTAAATCATCCAATTGCTTGGATGTTATTTTTAATTATGTTTATTTGGCAAATCCCACATTTCCTCGCATTAGCGATGAAGCGTGTTGATGAATATCGAAATGCAGGAATCCCAATGCTTCCTGTTGTACAGGGATTTGATATTACGAAACGTCAGATTATGATTTGGACAGTATGTTTATTACCACTACCATTTTATATGAGTGGACTTGGAATAACATTCATGGTAATTGCAACATTGCTTAACATCGGATGGATCGCATTAGGGCTTTATGGTTTCCGTCAGCAAGATGACATCAAGTGGTCCGTAAAAATGTTTGTTTATTCCCTGAATTACTTAACAATCTTATTTGTGTCAATGATTGTAGTTACATTCTTCTAAGACAACGACATGATTGGATTTCTTTACGTTGAGATTTACTTTACTTAACTATAAAGTACAATCTAATTCACAAAGAAAGTGGGGGTTGTTTGTATGAAGAAACAGTGGCGACTGCTTTCGTTCGTTTCACTGCTGGCTTTACTGTTAGGGGGATGCGGTAAAGCTTTTCAGTCTACTTTAATTCCGCAAGGGGAAGTAGCAAAAATGCAATATGATTTGCTCTTGCTAGCGAGTGCAATCATGGTAGGAGTAGTACTTGTAGTTACTATTATTTTCTTATATGTAATTGTGCGTTTCCGACAAAAAAAGGGTGAGGAAGATTATATTCCAGAGCAAGTTGAAGGAAATCACAAACTAGAAATTATATGGACAGTCATTCCGATTATTCTTTTGTTAATCTTGGCTGTTCCGACTGTTACATATACATTCAAGCTTGCTGATGTAAGTGCGATGGAGAAAAAGAATATTGATAAAGATACTATCGTTGTTGATGTAACAGCGAATCTTTATTGGTGGGAATTTTCTTATAAATCAGAAAAAATAGTAACTTCTCAAGATTTAGTTATCCCCACAGGTAAGAAAGTGTATTTGAATTTGAAGGGTGCCGATATTAAACATTCGTTTTGGGTTCCATCTTTAGCTGGGAAAATGGATACAAATACAGATAATGTAAACAAAATGTGGTTAAAGGCAGATAAATCGGGCACTTATAATGGTTTTTGTACAGAATTTTGTGGCCCATCACATTCTTTAATGCAGTTCAAAGTGAAAGCTCTGGATGAAAGCGAGTACAAAAAGTGGCTTGCTGACATGAAGAAGATTGATGGGAAAAAAGAAGTAGCTTCTACAAAGGCGCAAGAGGGTCAAGAAATATTTAATAAAAGCTGTATTGGTTGTCATGCAGTTGGATCAAATGATAGTAGACCACCTTCTGCTCGTATCGCACCGAACTTAGCAAACTTCGCAGATCGCGATATGGTTGCTGGTATTGCCGAAAATAATGAAGAGAACTTAAAAAAATGGCTCAAAGATCCTGAAAATATGAAACCAGGTAATAAAATGACTGGTAAATATGGCAACTTAACGGATGATCAAATTAATGCATTAAATGCATATTTACAAACGTTAAAGATTGAAAAATAAAGAGGGATCATTTGCGAAGGGGAGGTTGAAAACGTGAGTTCTGTAGCAAAAAAACAGGGGATGGGTGCTGTCATATGGGATTATTTAACGACAGTAGACCATAAAAAGATTGCCATTCTCTATTTAATTGCAGGTGGATTGTTTTTTGTAATAGGTGGAATAGAAGCACTATTTATTCGCCTGCAGTTAGCGATTCCTAACAATGCTTTTCTTGTTGGGGATGCTTATAATCAAGTATTAACGATGCACGGTACAACAATGATTTTCCTCGCAGCTATGCCACTCGTGTTTGCATTTATGAACGCCGCTGTACCACTTCAAATTGGAGCACGTGATGTGGCGTTCCCGTTTTTGAATTCGCTCGGATTTTGGTTATTTTTCTTTGGTGGATTATTTTTAAATTTAAGTTGGTTTTTAGGAGGAGCACCTGATGCAGGGTGGACATCGTATGCATCTTTAGCTTTAGCCTCTAAAGGACATGGTGTTGATTTTTATGTACTCGGCTTGCAAATATCAGGTATTGGTACATTAATTGGAGGTATTAACTTCCTTGTTACAATTATTAATATGCGCGCGCCAGGGATGACGTACATGCGCATGCCGATGTTTACATGGACAACATTTGTAACATCTTCACTTATTTTATTTGCATTTCCACCATTAACTGTAGGATTAGGACTTTTAATGTTAGATCGTTTATTTGGCACAAGTTTCTTTAATCCGGCACTAGGTGGGAACACGATTATATGGGAGCATTTATTCTGGATCTTCGGTCATCCGGAAGTATACATTCTTATACTCCCAGCTTTCGGAATATTCTCAGAAATCTTCGCCACATTTTCGAAAAAACGATTATTCGGTTATTCCTCTATGGTGTTCGCGACAGTATTAATAGGGTTTTTAGGATTTATGGTATGGGCGCATCATATGTTTACTGTTGGTCTTGGGCCTGTTGCAAATGCTATCTTCTCGGTTGCAACAATGGCGATTGCAGTTCCAACGGGTATTAAAATATTTAACTGGCTCTTTACAATGTGGGGTGGAAGTATTAGGTTTACAACACCAATGATGTGGGCGGTAGCTTTTATTCCATCCTTCGTTATGGGTGGAGTTACAGGTGTTATGCTTGCTTCTGCACCAGCTGATTATCAGTTTCATGATAACTATTTCGTAGTAGCACACTTTCATTATGTAATTGTTGGTGGTGTTGTATTTGGTTTACTTGCAGGTGCGCATTATTATTGGCCACTTATGTTTAATAAAGTATTAAATGAAACATTAGGTAAGATAACATTTTGGTTATTCTTTATCGGTTTCCATTTAACGTTCTTTATTCAGCATTTCCTAGGTCTAATCGGTATGCCGCGTCGTTACTACACATATCTTGAGGGCCAAGGGTTGGAAATGGGGAATATGATTAGTTCTATCGGAGCTGTGTTTATGGCTCTTGGAACGATTGTTCTTTTATTCAATGTAATAAAAACAACGGTATCAAAAGAGAAGGCTGGCCGTGATCCATGGGATGGACGTACATTAGAATGGACAATGCCAGCACCTACACCGGAATACAATTTTAAACAATTGCCATTTGTTCGCGGGTTAGATCCGTTTTGGATTGAAAAACGTGAAGGTAATAAAGAGATGACAGCAGCGGAACCAGTTGGTGATATTCATATGCCAAATGCTTCATTTTCACCATTTATCATTTCTCTAGGCTTATTCATAGCAGCATTCGGTGCGATGTATATGCAGGGTGGCAAAGATAAATTTTGGTTATTAGTAGCGATTATCGGTTTAATCATTACGTTTGGTACAATGTTCCTTCGTTCAGTAAATGATGATCATGGATATCATATTCATAAGGAAGATTTAGATGATAAGGGGGGCAAGGCGTAATGCATGTAGATGAGAAATTAACGAATGAAACATTTCCAGCAGAGCCTGAAAAAGCAACCCTTGAGGGGAAAAATAAGTTTGTTGGTTTTTGGTTATTTCTTGGAGGCGAAACAGTGTTGTTCGCTTCCTTATTTGGCACATATTTAGCGTTAAAGAACTCTACAAATGGTGGACCAACATCTCAAGAGATGTTTCAAATGCCACTCGTTTTCATTATGACGATGCTTTTGTTAACAAGTAGTTTAACGAGTGTATACGCAATGTATCATATGAAAAATTTTAACTTTAAGAAAATGCAACTTTGGTTACTTGTAACAGTGTTGCTTGGCTTAGGATTTTTGGGGTTTGAAATATATGAGTTTTATCATTATACGCATGAATTTAAGCATACTATGAGAAGTAGTGCGTTTGGTTCTGCATTTTATGCTCTTGTTGGTACACACGGGCTCCACGTGTTGTTTGGTTTATGTTGGATTTTAACATTAATCTTTAGAAACGCGAAGAGAGGCTTAAATTTATACAACGCACCAAAGTTTTATGTTGCATCAATTTATTGGCACTTTATTGACGTAGTTTGGGTGTTTATTTTCACTGTAGTATATTTGATGGGAATGGTGGGATAAACAATGGCGGTTAAGCAAACGAATAATCCTAAGGTGGATCTTGTTTATCGGAAGAGAAAAAGTGCAGAGGAAATGAAGCACCAAGTTGTTACATTTTCACTAATGATTTTTTTAACATTAGTTGCATTTGCAGCGGTGGCATATCCGAAAACATTTAGCCCGATTTTTTCGGTTCCATTTATATTATTGTTAGCAGTCATTCAAGTTATATTTCAGTTATATTATTTCATGCATATGAGTCATAAAGGGCATGAAGCGGCGAGTTTCTTCTTGTACTCTGGATTGTTAATCGGTTTATTAACAATATTAGCCTTTATGACAATTGTGTGGATTTAAACAGTGATAGTAGGGGGCTCTGATATATCAAAGCCCTCTTTTTATATGAAATATAAGAATTTTGAAAAGGTAGGTGTGGAAATGGAAAACTTATGGGTATTTGGTTTTCAAGCTTTATGGAGTCCAATTTTTTTATTATTTATGATCTCGATTCTTATTAGTTATTTTTTAATTATTGGACCGTATAGAACGCGATTTGAAAATGCGACGAAGGTAAGTAAGAAGCAAATTTTTTATTTTACGACCGGGATTGTTCTTTTGTATTTTGTAAAGGGAGGACCTATTGATTTAATTGGTCATATCATATTTAGTGCACATATGTTTGAGATGGCAGTAATGTATATTGCGGTGCCTCCGTTATTACTGCTTGGTATACCTGTTTGGTTATATCGTTATATTACTTCTTTTAAGTTCGTTCAAATTGTGATAAAGTTTTTTGCTAAGCCGCTTATTGCGTTGTTTGTATTTAATGGCCTGTTTTCCTTTTATCATTTGCCAATTGTTTTTGATGCAGTAAAACAAAGTCAAATAGCGCATCCTATTTGCCTTGCTATATTGTTTTTTGCAGCAATGATGATGTGGTGGCCGATGTTAAATCCACTGCCAGAATATCAAACTTTAAGTGATATTAAGAAGCTTGGTTACATGTTTGCTAATGGTATTTTATTAACGCCAGCTTGTGCGTTAATAATTTTTGCGACTGCACCATTATTTGCAACATATACAGATCCGGCCGCTTGGATGAAGGCAATGGAACTCTGTGTACCGGCGGGTACTTTATCAGATTTAAATATAACTGGACCAGAATTTTTACATTGGATGCCGGTAGTACAAGACCAGCAAACAGGTGGTATTATTATGAAAATTGTCCAGGAAATAGTGTACGGTACGATTATCGGTTATGTGTTCTTTAAATGGGCACGTAGAGAGCGTGAAAAGGATAAAGAGCAGCTGCAAGAGTTACCTCCTTATTTGCAGACGAAATAAAAACTAGCGCATCGTGTTAAAGCGCTAGTTTTTTTGTTACTCAATAATTTGAAATTCTTTTAACTCTTTTTCGATATTTTGTAGGAGTTGTTCGCTTTTTTGAAGTACATTCGTTGGAAAAATCTCATCATCGCCATATTCAACGCCATGAGGATAATAATGTTTTCCTAATAAGGGTGGCAATAGTTTTACTTGAGCGTGTCTGCCGCCGATGTCACCTTCAACAGCAAATCCTTGTACACGTAAATAATAAATATCCTTTAATATTTCAAATTTATAATCATATGTAACGCGTTCGTAATCCCATTGTCCGGCAAGTACAAAATGATTGTTTTCCATAATCTCAGTTAAAAGAGTTAGATCAACGACTGCATCATTAAAGTTTGTATTTGTAAATTGCATAGAATACCTCCTTATTTTAATGTTAGTTCATTATTTTTATAATAGTACGAATAATAAGAAAGTGCAATTCGTATTGCGAGAAAAGGGATAATCCAGACTTTTTTCGTGAAAATATGATATAGTGAAAAGAGTACGGTACACACAAAAAAAGGGAATAAAAGGATTTGTGTATATCTCGATTTTATGCTTTGTTCAGGAGGTATATCGTTTGAAGAAATTATTACGTATCGTAATGATTACATTTTTAATTTTAGCTGTTGATTTATACGGGAAGTTACTCGTGTCACAATATATATTAACCCCATCTCACTCTAAGCAAGAAAATAAAATTGTGAAAAAGAAGAAGCAAGTAAATGAAGAATCCACAGACACTGTTTTAAATATGATTGGCGGGGACTCTGAGAATTTATTAGCGAAGTGGGGCGAACCATCTCGAATAGAGCCGTCTGCTTATGGATATGAATGGTGGGTGTATAATCAAGATTTAGCTCAGTATGTTCAATTTGGAGTTGCTGAACGTAAAGTTGTAACGGCGTATGTTGCTGGTGAGCAAGTTAAGGTGGCTCCCTATTATATAAATGAAAAGTATGAAGAGGTATATAAAAAGAATCCACTTTCACATGAGATTTCATTAAAAAGAGGAAAGAATAGTTATCAATTTGAGTTATCTGATACGGAAGTAATGGAACAACCGCTAGTACCTGTAGAAGATGGATGGGCACAATTATACTTTGATCACTTTACACATGAGCTTGTTGGTCTTCGTTATATGGATGATGAAACGTTATTACGACAAAGACCATATCAACTTGTTTATTCAGGTGAACTAATAGCGGAACAGCCGCTGACGCCAGAAAAAATGAAGCAAGTAGAAAATGGAAATATGCAACAAATTCTCGATTTAACAAATATTATTCGGAGTCGTCATCAATTACCGTTGTTAACATTGGATCAACAAACTGCAGATGTTGCATTTGGCCATAGTAAAGATATGAAGGATAATAATTATTTTTCACACGATTCACCTACTTTTGGTACGTTAGGAGATCGCTTGCAACGTGGGCAAGTGGCTTTTCAACTTGCTGGTGAGAATATAGCGGCGCAACATAGTGATGGAATTGCGGCGGTACAGGGTTGGTTAAATAGTGAGGGTCATAGAAAGAATTTATTAAATGAACAATTTACTGGATTAGGTGTTGGGGTATATGATAAATTTTATACTCAAAACTTTATCCGAAAATAAAATGAAACTTTAATCAGTGGGGCATCCTTCAATGATTATTAGCCTTCATCAATCGGGCTTTAACGGGCAGTAAGATTCCCGCCTAACTTCTGCGTATTCGTAGAAGTTTAAGGTGGGAGTCTTACTGTCCACAAATAGGAAGATAAAAAGGTGCATGAATCGTCTAAAAATAGGCGAACCATGTGCCTTTTTTTTCTTACAATATAGTAGATATACATGAAGAGGTGAGGATTATGCCAACAACAAAAGGGCCGTTACATCCATCGGTTCAACAGTTTAAAGAGTTTGTAAACCATCACCCTAAAATGGTTCATGAGGTTAGAAGTGGTCAAAAAACTTGGCAGCAATTTTATGAAGAATGGTACTTACTTGGTGAAGAAGATCAAATATGGACAGCATATAGACCTGATGGAGCACCTGCTTTTTCTCCGGTAAAAGAAAATAAAGAAGAAAAAGAAAATCGAACAGAAGAGGAAAAAACTGCTGATGTGATGGGGCAAATGCTTTCTTTCTTTAAAAAGCTAGACGTAGAACAAATGCAACATCATTTAGCAAATGTAACGAGTGCGATTGGTAGCGTGCAACAAGTTATTCAACAATTTCAAGGAAACCGTGCGCAGCAAGAACAAAGTACTTCTGAAAATAATCCTTTTTTCTTTCAAAAGGATTAGGGGGAAAGAGAATGAGAGCAGAGCTTATGGAGTTTATAAAAGCTGATGAGGATTTAGCTCGCTATATTCGGGAACAGCCATACTGGTACCGGAAATTGACGCGTAACCCAGAAGAAAAAGAAGCTTTTGAGTTAGCTGCCATGCAGCATTTCAAAAAAACGATACCAGATAAAGTGGAAAAATTTCAAAATCAATTGGCCGTTGCTTCAATTATGATTGATATGTTCCAGTATATGAAGCAGCAAAATACGACGTAATTGGAAGGGAAAACTATGTCCGTTATGCAAAACTTTTGTTACAATAGAATCGGATTATTTAAAAAAGGAGTTGCAGCATGACGGAAATTTGTTTAGTACGACATGGACAAACTGATTGGAACTTTCAAGAGATTATTCAAGGGTGCGAAGATATTCCACTCAATGAAGTTGGGAAGAAGCAAGCGAGTCAAAGTGCAGCTGCCTTGCAAGCGGAATCGTGGGATATAATTATAAGTAGCCCGTTAATTAGAGCGCAAGAAACAGCTAAGGAAATTGCTGGGGCTATTGGATTACCATCTATTTTATTAGATGAGCGATTTATGGAACGTAATTTTGGGGAAGCTTCTGGGAAACCAGTTGCGGCCGTTAGAGAGTTAATTACAGAAGGTAATGTAGAAGGAATGGAGCAGGATGAAGAAATCGTAGAGCGCTGTTTTACGGCTTTACAACAGGTTGCAGCAGCACATGGAGATAAACGTATTATCATTGTTGCGCATTCACATGCAATAAAAGCTATTTTACACGCAATTGCACCAAATGAAATTACATTTAAAACGCCGTTAAAAAACGCATGTATTAGCTACGTGAAAGAGAATAGCGGGAAATGGGATGTTCTTAAATATAATATTTCGGAGCATATTAGTGTATAAGAGTGCAAGGAGATTGTATGAAAAGTAATTAGAATCATATCTTTCTTTTAGGTGAGACACTTCAATTAGTAGTTCTGTTCCAAATGTGTTATGATGAATACTCGGAGGTGTCTCTCATGATTGTAGCGACGCTGGAAAGCGTATTGATTTTAGATAAGGCAGAGCAGCTTGCAAAAGCGATCATCTGTTCAGATATAGCAGAAGATTACCGTAAGTATTATAAGGATTTACAAGAAGATATAGAAGTCCAGACGCTAATTCAGCAATTTACAGCGATGAAAGAGCGATACGAAGAAGTGCAACGTTTTGGTAAATATCATCCTGATTATACTTTCGTTTCGACGAAAATGAGGGAATTAAAGCGTTCTGTAGATATGCATGATAAGGTTGCAACCTTTAAAAGAGCAGAAACAGCTTTACAGAAGTTATTAGATGAAGTTAGTGTAGCAATTGGTTCTGAGGTGTCTTCTTCCGTTAAAGTTCCAACAGGAAATCCGTTTTTTGATGCGGGTGGCTGTGGCGGGGGTTGTGGTACCGGAGGCGGTTGTGGTTGTAAAAAAACGGGGTAATTTACCCCGTTTTTTAGAATATAGAAGAAAACGTATACAGAGTTTGTTCTTTAATGTCATAAATTTATGATTGGTTTTCATAAAATATAAGAATATAAGTTTTTAAAAGGAGAAGATGGAGAAGATTATGTTCGGGCAACGACAAAGTATGATTGTTTATTTACATTCATTGAAACATGCCAAGATTTTAAGGAAATATGGTAACATTCATTACATATCAAAACGTTTGAAATATGCCGTTGTATATTGTGATATGGAACAAATTGAGCATATGATGCAAAAATTGAATAAACTTCCTTTTGTAAAAAAAGTAGAACAGTCGTATCGCCCATTTTTAAAAACGGAATTCGAAAATTCGCGTCCTGATCGGGCAAAAGAATACGATTATAGCTAAGTAAAAAAATCCCCTGCTAAATTTAGCGGGGGATTTTTTTACTTGAAATAACGTGTTATTTCATTGGAGGAATGAAATTGTTCATTCGTAAAATACCAATTAGATGATTAAAAAATAGTTCTTTTTCAGGGAAAGTTGTTGATGGTTTTACAGTAAAGGGAGTAACTTTTTTCCCTATTTGTTCCGCCATTTCTTCAAATAAAACGACACGTTTACTTTTTTTATTTTCAAGTACAGGAATGCCTTCACGACATATGTATAATGGTTGGAAATCACCAGTAGTTGTCGGTTTTAGTATTACAACAAGTGAACACACTTTTTTTTCGTTTTTTACAGTTTCGAATTGTAACATATGTGTTACACGTTCTTGGTTTGTTTTGGCAATTTCAAGTAATTCATATAAGTCAGAGTAGCCTTCTCCGAGTTCTATAAAGCGTTGAATCATATTTTTTCCTCCTCTTTCTTTTACTGTACCACCTGACTTTTTAAATGAAAAGTAGACAAATAAAAAAACCCTGCAAAGCAGGGCCCTTCTAATACTAGTATGTACTACTAGTAAGAAGGCAAAGGGAGAGGAGAAACCGGAGGAAGAACTTATGGGGAAACGTAAGTCTTCTCCGCGGTTGGCAACAACATCGAAAATGATGTTGTTATATTTATTTATGTCCAATCTAAAATGAAGATATACATAATGAAATTAAAATTTATGTTAGGCTTTTTATTTTTCTTTTTTTTATTTTATGATAGGATAAAAAAGGTAAAGTGGAACTGATGTACATAGAGGGTTGTTGCTTGCAAATAGTGAAATGGATATGAAAGAAATAGCGAGCGATTATTTTAACTGAAGTTTTCAATTAGTTAAATAACAGATTAATGAAAAAATGTATGAAATAGTATGAATCGGTAGCGGTTACCGAATTGAAATGAATTTGCTGTAATCGCTCTATAGATTGAAATAAAGGTAGTGACAACAGATGAGAGTAGTTTCAGGAAAATGTAAAGGGCACCCACTTAAAGCGGTACCTGGTAATACAACACGTCCAACGACAGATAAAGTGAAAGAATCTATTTTTAATATGATAGGTCCTTATTATGATGGTGGTATCGCTCTTGATTTATTTGGTGGTAGCGGTGGTCTTGGAATTGAGGCCATAAGTAGAGGGATTGATAAAGCGATTTTTGTTGACCGAGATAGTAAAGCGATAAAAGTCATTCATCAAAATTTAGAAAGCTGTAGACTACAAGAACAAGCTGAAGTGTACCGAAATGATGCAGAGCGTGCGGTAAAGGCGCTTATAAAGCGTGAAATATCATTCGATCTTATACTAATAGACCCTCCATATAAAGCTCAAAAAATTGTGTCTTTAGTTAGTGTAATGGATCAACATGGATTGTTAAATAAAGATGGCATCATTATGGCAGAGCATGGGGATGACGTGGTTTTACCTGATTCTATAGGAGAACTTGTAAAAGTACGGGCAGAAAACTACGGGATTACAGCAATTTCGATTTATAAGTATGAAGGTGAGGGGACAGAATGACAAGTATAGCTATTTCTTCAGGGAGTTTTGATCCAATTACCCTTGGACATTTGGATATTATTAAAAGGGGAGCAAAAGTATTTGATGAAGTATATGTAGTTGTTTTAAACAATTCATCAAAAAAACCATTCTTTTCGGTAGAAGAACGCCTAGAGTTAATTCGAGAGGCGACAAAGGATATTCCGAATGTAAAAGTTGATTCACATAGTGGATTATTGGTGGAATATGCAAAAATGCGTAATGCAAATGCAATATTACGTGGTTTGCGAGCAGTTTCTGATTTTGAATATGAGATGCAAATTACTTCAATGAATCGAAAATTAGACGAAAATATCGAAACTTTCTTCATTATGACAAATAATCAATATTCATTTTTAAGTTCAAGTATTGTGAAAGAAGTTGCGAGATATGGTGGGAGTGTAGTAGACCTTGTTCCTCCGATTGTAGAGCGTGCTTTAAAAGACAAGTTTAAAACCCCGTTAAAGTGAACGGGGTTTTTCTTTATGAATACGTAAAAACAATAAGATGACATACAAATATAAACAAAATAAGGTGAAGATTGGTCCGTAGTGTATAAATGATGTCCAAATATCAGTTAGTGTATAAGAATGATTCAATAAAAATACGGGAAGATCTTCTTGCGTAGGCGAGAAAGAATGAACTTTTTCATAAAATGGTCCCCAAAATATAAAAGTGAAAATAGGAGCGAGAATACTTTGGATAATTCGAGCTAAAAAATATGGTTTAAAGCGGATATCTGTCTCCGCTAATATGCTTGCTACTTGTGCCTGAATAGAAAGACCGCTAAATGCTAAAATGAAGCTTGTTACCATTGCTTGTTGAAGAAGTGTTGATTCATTAATTTGACTAATCATTTGGCTTCCAAGCGTCATTTCAAAAATACCGGATAATATCGGAATACTAAATTGGGATGTAAGTTGGAAGAATGATAAAATATGTTGCATAATAAAAGAAAGCGCTTCTGTAATTTTGAAAACAGTAATCATTTTATTTAAAACAGAGAATAAAATAATAAACCCACCAATCATGAGCAATGTTTGAATAGAAGAAACGATAGCGTCACCGAGTAGTTTTCCGATTGGTCTTTTTTCTTGCATACGTGTTTGGTGGAGGATGGAAAAAGGGTTTTGAAAGGCACGCTTTTGATTCGTATGTTTGTCTTTTATGTAAGTATCGTTATTACCATAAAAGCGCATAAGTAATCCGACGATAAAGTTACTTATATAATGTGCTGCTGCTAATACGAGTCCTAATTTCGGATTATTGAAAAAACCAATAGAAACCGCTCCGAAAATAAAAAGTGGATTAGAAGAATTTGTGAAAGATACGAGTCGTTCCGCTTCAATTTGTGTTAGTTGATTACTCTTGCGTAGTCTAGCGCTTAATTTGGCGCCAGCGGGGAATCCTGAAGCCATTCCCATTGCCCAAACAAATCCGCCTACCCCTGGAACACGAAACAGTGGACGCATTAGTGGTTCTAATATAACACCGATAAATTTTACAATACCAATACTGATTAGAAGTTCCGCAATGATGAAAAACGGTAGTAGTGAAGGGAATACAACTTCCCACCATATATTTAACCCGCGAATTGAAGCTTGCAAAGCATCTTGGGGGTGAAGTACAAGAGAAAAGGTTAAAAACAACATTGATATGGTAAGAAAAGCAGTTTTCCATTTTTCGTACATGTAAGAAAATCCCCCTTTGTCCCAAAAACGTTCATTTCAGTATACGTGGATATGTGGTGAATTTAGACCATAAGTATGAAAAAGGAATGAAAAAAATTAAAGGGTGAGAAAAATGAAGGAACCAAAAATCGGTTTAGCGCTTGGATCCGGAGGTGCAAAAGGTTTTGCTCACATAGGGGTAATAAAAGTGTTGAGGGAAGCTGGCATCCCTATTCACATGATAGCAGGTAGTAGTATAGGGGCATTAATTGGTACATTTTATGCAGCGAGTTGTAACGTTGAAAGACTGTATAAATTGGCAGCTGTTTTCAAAAGGAAATATTATTTGGATTTTACAGTTCCTAAAATGGGATTTATTGCTGGAAAACGTATTAAAGATATGATTAAAATGTTTACATATAATAAAAATTTAGAAGAGTTAGATATCCCGACAGCTGTTGTGGCTACTGACATTTTGAAGGGGGAGAAAGTTGTTTTTACAAGTGGTCCGATTGCGGAGGCGGTTCGAGCTAGTATATCTGTACCAGGGGTGTTTGTTCCAGAAAAAATAGATGGCCGCTTATTAGTGGATGGAGGGGTAATTGACCGTATTCCCGTATCGGTTGTAAAAGATTTAGGTGCTGATATTGTTATTGCTGTTGATGTATCTCCAATTAAGGTGAATGGAGAGGTTACATCGATTTATGATGTAATTATGCAAAGTATTGAAATTATGCAACATGAACTTGTGATGAATCGGCAAATAGCATCAGATTTAATGATGCGGCCAGCAGTGGAACAATTTAGTTCGCGTGCTTTTACACATATTGAAGACATTATTAGGGTCGGAGAAGTGGAAGCGGAACAACATATTTCAAACATTTATTTACTAATTGAGCAGTGGAAGGAGAAACATAATGTTTAAGCGTTTTCGGTTTATATATGCAATTTTAATAGGGGTTATATTGGCGATGCTACTTGTTTATGTGCGCTTGCCGTATTATGTGACAAAACCAGGTATGGCCGCGAAATTAGCGCCGTACGTGCAAGTTGACGGTGGAACTAAAGAGTCTGGTGATTTCATGCTTGTCACTGTCTCAATGGGACCTGCTAATGTGGTGAACTTAATAGCCGCGCAATTTAATAAATATACACACGTTTCGAAGGCGGAAGAAATATTGCAAAAAGGCGAGAGTGATGAAGAATATCAATTTCGCCAAAATTATGCAATGAAAGATTCGCAAAATGCAGCAATCTATAATGCTTATAAACGTGCAAATCGCTCTGTTTCTTTTGAAAATAAAGGTGTACTAGTTGCTGGTGTAGCAAAGGGTATGCCGTCAGAGGGAAAGCTTAAGCTTGGAGATGTTATTATAGCTGTCGATGGAAAAATATTCGACAAGACGGAACAATTTATTGAGTATATGACAGGGAAAAAAGAAGGGGACACAGTAAATATTGAATACAAGCGGGGCGGAAAACAGTTTAAAGAAAATTTAAATGTAAAGACGATCCCTAATGGGAATGGACGCGTCGGTATAGGGGTCTCTATCGTTACGGAAAGAGAGTTAGTAGTAGATCCGAAAGTGAAAATTGATTCCCATGAAATCGGCGGTCCATCAGCGGGGTTAATGTTTACACTAGAAATTTATAATCAGCTCGTTGAAGAAGATTTAACAAACGGACATGAAATAGCTGGAACAGGTACAATCAATGATAAAGGAGAAATTGGTCCAATTGGTGGTATTCAGCAAAAAGTAGTAGCTGCTAGTGATGCGGGAGCTGAAGTGTTTTTTGCGCCAAATGAAAAAGGTGTAGAGAAATCGAATTATAAAGATGCTCTTGAAGCTGCGAAAGATATTAAAACGAAGATGAAAATTGTACCGGTGGACACACTGGATGATGCATTAACGTATTTGGAAAAAATGGGTAAAACAAAGTAAACCTCTCTGAAGAAGAGAGGTTTTTCTTATAGGAATTTTTTCATTATTTCATCATAACGAATTGGATGATGCGTTGCGTCTTGTTTTAGCAGTTGTGTCCGCAAAGGTTCTTGCATTATGGAGAAATATACAGCATTTGATTTTCGTTCTATGTCTAAAGTTGGATGTTCGAATGTTTTTGTATGAGTAAGGATTGGGAGTTCTATTTTTTTCTTATTTCTAGAAAGATAAGTTTGTCCTTTTTGTGACATTCCGAGAAGACGGATATACGGCGCATGTTGCTCTATATTTGCTTTGTGTATTTCTTCCTTCGTTGTATTTGTTAAAATATGTGTACAAGCTCTTTGCAATCTAGTCCATGTATAACGTTTTGTTTTTAATGCTTCCATGAATGAATAGAAAGATGAACTGTTTTGTATTTTTGATAAAATACGATGCTCTAAACCTTCTTCCATTTCATATATATGTTGTAAGTCCTCTGAAGACATCGTCATAAGTTTGTATTTAAAAAATGAAAAGTATTTTTCCCAGTTATGTAACGTCCCGTAGTTTTGCTTGTAGTTTTCTAAAAGAGAAGCAGTCATTTTCGGGATAAAAGGCTCAATAGTTGTAGAGGAACTGTTTTCATTAAATAGCTGTTTGCGAATACTTGTTGCACTTGCAATATGTTGATCGTGAAATGTTTCATCATGATAATGAGAGGCGAATCTTTTTATAGTTTGTGCTTGCATCGAACTGTTTTGTAAGAGAATTGCTTTAATGTACTGTAAGCCTAAAATGTTATTTGGTTGTGACATATCTACGTTTTTTTCGGGTGGTAAGATATGTAGAAAGGCTTCAGATGTAGCTTTTGCATAACTATTACCTGCATTCATAAATTGCTTCACAAGACGATTAAAAGTCTCTTCTTCATTTTTTTGTATAGCGATGGTATTGTAGAAATTTTCAGCTTGTCCATCTTCACTACCGAAACAAATTTCAGAAACACCAAGGGCGTTTAAAATCGAAATTGCGCCATTTGCGAAAGTTTCGGCCTTTTGTGTTGCGAATGCATATGGAAGCTCTACAACGAGGTCTACGCCGTTTGTTAAGGCCATTTTGGTACGATACCATTTGGAGATGAGTGCGGGCTCACCACGCTGCAAAAAAGGACCACTCATAACGGCGATAATAATATCAGACTGTGTTAACTTTTTTGTTTGTTGCACATGATAAGCATGACCGTTATGAAAAGGGTTATATTCAACAACAATACCACTGGATTTTATGGTAATCTCTCCTTTCGATGTAGCATCTTTTTGGAAAACGTGATAGTCTATATATTATTTCCTATGATGACTTCATTATAGTGTAAAGAAAAAACATTGACAAATATAAAATGGCTAGCTATAATTTTGTTTGTTGCCTTGAGGTGATATGATATGAAATGGTCCATCCATCAATTGAATAAATTGAGAAATAAAGGATTGACATTAAATGAAATGGTAGATGTAAGTGAGCTAAAAGAGGTCGAGAAAGATATTCGTGAAATTAATCCTGCTCATGTAACAGGAAGAGTTGATTTTGGCTCCGGTAAGTTTACGTTTCATCTACATATAACTGGAAGCATGGTTTTACCATGTTCTCGCTCTTTAGTAGATGTGACATTACCATTTGACATTAAAACAACTGAGGTGTTCCAAACTTCGGAAGAAGAATTTGAAACAGAAGCTGAAATTCATTGTTTAGAAGGAGAAGTACTTGACTTACTGCCCGTAATCAAGGAAAATATACTTTTGGAGATTCCAATGCAAATTTTCAGTGATGATGTTTCTGGTGGAGCACCGATGCAAGGTCAAGACTGGCAAGTGATTTCGGAAGAAAACAAAGAAAAGACTGTTGATCCACGATTAGCAGGACTTGCAAAGTTTTTTGACAAATAATCGGAAGACTGGTTTAGGCCTTCATATGAAAATAACTATTTCTTTTAAGGAGGTGGGAAGAATGGCTGTACCTTTTAGAAGAACTTCTAAAACAGTAAAAAGAAAGCGTCGTACGCATTTCAAATTATCAGTACCTGGTATGGTAGAGTGCCCAAGCTGTGGTGAAGCGAAATTAGCTCACCGTGTATGTAAAGCATGCGGTACTTACAAAGGTAAAGAAGTAATCAGCAAGTAATTGCGGGAAAATAAACGTAGAAGATATCTTCTACGTTTATTTTTTTTTGTCTTATTCTTTATTTGTTGTATTCTATCTTTTCTAGTAACTGCATATGCTTAATAAAAAATGCATAGGGAGGACTAGAGAGATGGCGACAACAAGACAAGATGCTTGGACTGATGATGAAGATTTGCTTCTGGCAGAAGTAGTACTCCGGCATATTCAAGAAGGTGGAACGCAACTTTCTGCCTTTAAAGAAGTGGGGAGACATTTGTCTCGCACACCAGCAGCATGTGGATTTAGGTGGAATTCTTATGTTAGAAAGCAATACAAAGAACGTATTGAAGAAGCAAAGCAACTTCGTAAAGTAGAAAATTATGAAGTGAAAGAGACAAAGGTATTAGAGCCTACATCAATTACATTGAATGATGTTATTGAATTCTTGCGGAATTATAAAGATGAAAGCTCTTTAATGGTGTTGCAACAACAAATTGAATCGTTACAAACAGAGAAAGAACGTCTTCTGGAGCGATTATCAGTATATGAGGAAGAATATAGAACATTACTTGATTATATCGATCAAAAAAGAAGTGTAATGGTAGCGGAAAGAAATGGCGCTCGCTCGAATGGAGAATTAGAAAAATTAAAGAAATAAAAACAGCTGCGTAACAGCTGTTTTTTTTGTTTCTTATGCAGATTCTTCGTTTGTAATCGCATTCGAATTTGTTTCTGGATGCCAAATATAAAAATCACCATCAGTTACTGATACTGGCTGGAAACTTAATTTATCCCAAAAACCAGATGACTGGATACGTGCTATCGTTTTAATTGGGAATTGTAGTTGTTTCGCATAATTAACAAGCATTTGTCCGAATCCTTGTTTTTGAAAAGTCGGCAATACTTCAAGTTTATAAAGTTCTAGGTAAGTACCTGTAATTTCAAATGGTTCTCCACCGTTCCTTTTCATATATAGACTCATACGTGCGATTAGCGATCCACCATAATAAATACCGTAAAATGGAGACTCACTATCATTTTCAATAATGTTTGCTTGTAATTCTTCCAACATGGATAGTTCTTGAGCTCCGCACCCTTTAAATTTTTTAAATTCATCTAATGTTTTATAATTGATGAGCAAGCGTTCAACTTTTGGGAATCCCATTACATCACGTCCTTTTCTTATCTTGTTGAATGCAGAAAAGTTAAAATATTTATAATAATATTATAACTCATTTTTAAATTTTTATGAAGAAGATAGAATATTTCTTTCATTATTTTTTTGAGGATTTGCTAAACTAAGAATAGAATTATGTATATAGGTAGCATATACGTAGTGAAAGAAGAGGTTGCATTTGTTAAAAGATAATTGAATCCTCAACTATGTAATTGTAATTTAATAAGATATAAAGGGGGAAAGGCAAGGGAACTTATATCACTTGTTAATATGAGTTCTTTGTGTGAAGATGAAAATTGGAATTGTTGGACCGGGAGCTATTGGTCTCCTATATACATTTTATTTACAAAAAAGTAATCAAGATGTTACGTTGTTTACAAGAAACGATAAGCAAGCAGAAGAATTAAACTTAACGGGTGTAACTTGTATTAGGAATGGAGAACGTGAAACGGTATTTCCATCTATTTTACCGATAGAAAGTATGCTGGATAAACAGTTAGATTATACATTTATTGCTGTAAAGCAATATCATGTAACTGATATATTACCTTTTGTGCAGGGAGAATCGTCATTAATCTTTTTGCAAAATGGAATGTCACATCTTCACGTTATGCAAAAAATAGGAAATGAACGTATAGCAGTCGGGATTGTGGAGCATGGTGCAAAAAAAGAGGATGGACATACAGTTCGTCATACTGGAATAGGTGTTACAAAGTTTGGTGTAGTGCGTGGTCAATCTAGTTGTTTTAAAAAGGTATTTAATTGTTTTCCTTTTGATTATTTTCCGATTCAGATAGAAGATGATTGGAAGGGGATTATGCGTAATAAATTAGTAGTCAATGTATGTATTAATCCGTTGACGGCATTATTGCGGGTTGAGAACGGGGAGTTAATTTCAAACCCGCTTTTTTATCAAATGATGGAGCAAGTATTTCAGGAAGTTGCATTTCTTGTTAAAGAAGAAGATAAGGAAATGCTATGGAAAATGGTATGCCAAGTATGTGAAAAAACATCCCATAATACTTCATCTATGTTAGCGGACGTAAGAGCGAATAGACAAACGGAAGTTAATGCGATTGTTGGATATGTATTAGAAGAAGCTAAGGAACAACAACAATCTGTTCCGACACTTCGATTTTTGTTCAATGCAATAAAAGGAATGGAATTATAAGTGTTTTTCTTTGCTTTTACGTGAAACATTGAATACAATGTGGGTTGGTGAGAGAACAGGATACGAAAGGAAGAATTATATGGAGATAAAAGAAATCTCTGTTCCACTACAAGGTGTTGTAGCGGACTATATGAACGGTAAAAAAGAGATACAGTCATGTTTTGATTATCTGTTAACAGAGGATGCTTTTAAACAGCGTTTACATGATTTACGTGAGAGAGAATTTTTCCGTCAAGATTTAGTAACGCATTTATTAGAATATAATACACAATTGCAAGCGGGAGAATTTACAATTCAAAATATAAAAGCGCTTGAAGATGAAAATACATATGTAGTTATAGCTGGACAACAAGCTGGGTTATTAACTGGTCCGCTTTATACAGTTCATAAGATCATTTCAATTTTACAGCTTGCAAAAGAAAAAGAAGAGAGCTTAGGGGTTCGGGTTGTTCCTGTCTTTTGGATTGCTGGTGAAGACCATGATATGGATGAAATTAATCATACATTTGTAACGAAAAATAAAAAAATAAAAAAGACCATTTTTCATGATCGTTATCCGAAAAAGGCGAGTGCTTCTGATTCTGAGTTTTCTATTGAAGACTGTAGAAAATGGGTCGAAGAGATTTTTAAAACATATCCGGAAACGAATTTTACAAAGGATGTATTACAATTTGTTGATGATGCTTTAGGTAAATCGCATACATATGTAGATTTCTTTGCGCACCTTATTACGAAAATGTTCGCAAATTCTGGTTTAATTCTTGTAGATTCACATCATCCTGCATTAAGAAAATTAGAAGTGCCGTTTTTACAACAAATTATAAGTAAATATAAAGAAATTCAAGTAGGGCTTCGTAATCAACAGGAAGTACTTAAGGAATTAGGATTTAAACCGATTATTGAAACGAAGACAAATGCAGTGCATATATTTATGGAAATTGATAATGAGCGAGTATTGCTTGAAGAGAATCAAGGGAAGTTTATTGGAAAAGATGGAGTGCATTCATTTTCGTATGAAGAATTGATGGAAGAGATGGAAAGAAGTCCAGAACGTTTTAGTAATAATGTTGTAACGCGCCCTCTTATGCAAGAATATGTGTTTCCTACGTTAGCGTTTATTGGCGGTCCAGGGGAGTTAGCTTATTGGAGTGAATTGCAACAAGTGTTTCATACGGTAGGTTTCCAAATGCCACCTGTTGTTCCGCGGCTTACAATTACTTATATGGAGCGAGATATAGCGACAGATTTATATGATTTAGATTTGCAAGAAATTGATCCATTTCTAAATAATATAGATAATCTGCGTGACAATTGGCTTTCTAATCAAATAGAGGAACCGATAGACGAGCGATTTATAGAAGCGAAAAAAGAAATAATGGATATTCATACATCATTACAACAATTCGTGAAAAAAATAGATCCAGGGTTAAATGAGTTTGCGGGGAAAAATGAACTGAAAATTAATGAGCAAATTGAACTGTTAGAAAAAATGTTGAAAAGAAATGTTGAGAAGAAACATGAGGTTCAACTGAATAAATTCCGCCGTTTACAATTCGCGCTTCGTCCATTAGGAGCACCGCAAGAACGTGTGTGGAATGTGTGTTATTATTTAAATCAGTTCGGCCTTGATTTTGTTGACCGGGTAATGGAACAATCTTTTTCGTGGGATGGAAAACATCATGTAATAAAACTATAGAATCTTGCTCTTTTGAGCAGGATTTTATTTTTATTCTGTTGAATTAACTGTGAAGTGAAATATTTCTGAATTATCCATCTTATGTTAATGTAATGAATCGCTATGTATCAGGTATATATATATGACAAAATAGCACAAAATGTAAACGGATTAATATCTTTTTCGACAGGTTTTTGTTTAAATTCCCGCAAAAAATGATAAAATTTAGTATATAATAAAATAAAATAGCGATTTGTATAGCGTACTACCTTGTTGGAAGTTAAATGAGTCGTTCTTTAGTAGCATTTCATCCTCTAGTAGTAAATTGTGTTTGTAGAGTGAGAAATGTATTTAACATAATTAATTGGAAAAAGAGTAGGTGCAGCAATGTTCAAACACGTAACAGTACTTTTGAAAGAAACAGTAGATGGCTTAGATATAAAACCGAGTGGTACATATGTAGATTGTACACTGGGTGGAGGAGGACATAGTTCTTATTTATTATCTCAGCTAACAGATGGTGGAAAGTTAATAGCATTTGATCAAGATGAAATAGCGATTCAAAATGCGAAGGAAAAATTTTCTTCTTATGGTGAACAATTTGTAACAGTGAAGAGCAACTTCCGTTATTTATCTGAAAAACTACATGAATTAGGTATCACAGAAGTAGACGGGATTTTATTCGATTTAGGTGTTTCATCCCCACAATTAGATACACCAGAGCGTGGCTTTAGTTATCATCATGATGCACCGTTAGATATGCGGATGGATCAAGATGCCCCATTAACAGCATATGATGTTGTGAACAGCTGGTCATATGAACAACTCGTAAGAATTTTCTTCCAATACGGAGAAGAAAAATTTTCAAAGCAAATAACAAGGAAAATTGAAGCTTATCGCGAGAATAAGGCTATTGAAACGACAGGAGAATTAGTGGAATTAATTAAAGAAGGTATTCCAGCTCCGGCACGTAGAACAGGTGGACATCCTGCGAAGCGAGTATTTCAAGCGATTCGTATTGCTGTAAATGATGAATTAAAAGTATTTGAAGAAGCGTTGGAATCTGCAATTGATATGGTCAAGCCTGGTGGAAGAGTTAGTGTTATAACATTCCATTCTTTAGAAGATCGTATTTGTAAAACGACGTTTAAGCGAAATAGCACAACGCCGCAATTACCACAGGGACTACCGATTATTCCGGATGAATTTAAGCCGAAATTAAAGCTTATTACAAGGAAACCGATTTTACCTTCTGACATTGAATTAGAAGAAAATAATCGAGCGCGTTCTGCGAAGTTGAGAATCGCTGAAAAACGATAAAAAGGAGAGAGAGGTATGACTAATTTAGCTGTAAAGTATAAACAACAGGCGCAAGAAGAGGTACAAATTCAAGCGCCGCCACAGCAGATGGTTAAGCCAAAAGTTAAAACGAAAATTACAAGAATTGAAAAGCTATTGTACGTAACGTTTATTGGATTTTTATTATATGCTTGTGTAGCTTTTATTGGGAATAAAGCGGGTCTATATCAAGTTAATGTAGAAGCAGCGACGATAGAAGAACAAATTGTGAAAAAACAAAAGGAAAATCAAGAATTGCAGGCTGAAGTAGAGAAGTTAAGTCGTTATGAACGTATCGCTGAAGTTGCAAAAAAACACGGGCTAGAAATTAATGCGAATAATGTGAAAGGCCTAAAGTAAGGCAAATAGGTGTGAAGAAAAGATGAAGAGAAATATGACCAAATTTCATACCAATAAGGGAGCAGGTTATTTTATGATATTTTTCCTCCTGCTCTTTTTGCTGTTATTAGCCCGATTTTTTTACATACAAGTAACAGGAACAGTGGACAATCATGATTTGAAAAAACTTGCTGAACAGAAACATAGTAAAAAAGGTGTTCTCGAAGCGAATCGAGGAACAATTTATGACCAAAATGGTCATGTGCTAGCGCAAGATGCAAATTCTTATAAACTTGTAGCCGAGTTAAAAGGGGCTAACGCCGTTAAGGATAAAGAGGATACTGCAAAGAAAATCGCAGGAGTACTCGGAAAAGATGAAGATAAAATTTTAGCTACTTTAAATAAAGAAGGCAAAAGTCAAGTGGAATTTGGAACATTGGGTAAGGACTTGACGAAAGAAAAGAAAGAACAAATAGAAGCATTGAAATTGCCGGGAATATCTTTTATTACCGAAAATGCGAGAGTTTATCCAAACGGTGATTTTGCATCTTACGTCATAGGTCATGCGAAACCTGATGAAAATGGAATCTCAGTCGGTCAATTTGGCTTAGAAAAGAGTTTGGATAAATATTTAGGTGCTTCTAATGGTGAGGTAGCTTATACAGGTGACCGTAAAGGAGTATCTCTTGACGGTGGGAAAGTGAATGTAAAGGCACCTAAAAATGGAGATAATGTGTATTTAACGCTTGACCAACGTATTCAAAGTTATTTAGAAGACGCAATGAAAGAAGCGAGTAAACATTATGAACCAGAAAATTTAATAGGGATTGTTGCGGATCCGAAGACAGGGAAAATATTAGCGATGTCTAGTAAACCTAGTTATGATCCTAATGATCGTCAAATTAAATATTTCTTCAACGACGCCATTGCAAATGCGTTTGAACCGGGATCAACAATGAAAATTTTCACATTAGCGGCGGCCATTAATGAAGGTGTATACAATGGGCAAGACTTTTATCAGTCTGGTACATATCAAGTTGGTAATCGCAAAATAAAAGATCATAACGGCGGTGCTGGATGGGGTTCTATTACTTTTGATGAAGGGGTAGAGCGATCTTCAAACGTAGCGTTCGCAATTTTAGGGGATCAAAAACTTGGTCCAGAGCGTTTTCGAAAATATATTCACAGTTTTGGATTAGATGAAAAAACAAACATTGATTTATCTGGTGAAGGGTCAAATACAATTTTATTTGATCAACAAATACAACAAGTAACAACGGCATTTGGACAAGGTTCTACAGTTACACCAATTCAACTTGTACAAGCTGCAACAGCGATTGCAAATGATGGGAAAATGATGAAACCTTATACAATTGATAAAATTGTGGATCCAATAACAGGTAAAGTACAGCTAGAGCATAAACCAAAAGAAGTAGGGAAACCTGTTTCCAAAGAGACAGCAGCGCAAGTAAGGCAATTACTAGAACGTGTTGTTACATCACCGAAAGGAACAGGAACTGCATATAAAGTTGATGGGTACTCAGTCGGGGGGAAAACAGGTACAGCGCAAATTCCTGACGGGAAAGGTGGCTATATGACGGGAAGAGAGAATTATATATTCTCATTCTTAGGTATGGCACCGATGGACGATCCGCAACTTGTTGTGTATGTGTCCGTTAAACAACCAAAATTAAAAGATGATGAAAACGGGGCTAAACCTTTAGCAGATATCTTTAAATATGTAACGAAAAATAGCTTAGAGTACTTAAAGATTAAGCCGAATGAAGTAAAAGACCCGAAAAAATATGTGAAAGAACAACAAACTGTCGTTCCAGATGTAACCGGAAAAACGATGGAAGAAGCGAAAAAAACAATTGATAAAGCAAAACTTCGTCCAATCGTATTAGGTGAAGGGAAAGTGCAGCAGCAAGTGCCAAAAGCAACTGAACAAACATTAAAGGGTGATCGAGTCTTCTTAGTAGGAGATAAACCTACAATGCCAAATATACAGGGATGGGCACTGCGTGATGTTATGAATTTAGCAAAAACATTAAAGCTTAACTTAAAACCTTCTGGTACAGGATATGTAACTGAGCAAAGTGTAGCGGAAGGGACTTTGTTGCAACCTGGTACAGAATTAGGTGTAACACTCGTACCACCACTTGAACCGCAGCAAGAAGCAGAAAAGCCATAATGGTAATAGGGAAGAAGTTCTAATTAAATAAGTACAAGCATATATTGGAACAAGCTAGGCGTAAGGGAGGCTTGTTCCAATATGCGTGTATCAAATGTAACAGTTAGAAAACGACTTATTTTTATACTTATATCGGGTATACTCATTTTCACCATTATCGATATTCGTCTTGGATATGTGCAATTTTTTCTTGGAAATATGTTAACGGATCGTGCGAAGGATTCATGGAGTCGTAATATTACTTTTGAACCAGAGCGAGGGAAAATTTTAGATCGAAATGGTGTGGAGCTTGCTACGAATAAAAGTGCACCGACCGTCTTTGTTGTGCCGAGGCAAATTGAAAAACCAGCAGAGACTGCAGAGAAGTTAGCTGCAGTATTAGGTGTGGAAAAAGATGATGTTTATAAGCGGATTACAAAAAAAGAATCGATTGTAAGGCTTGATAAAGGCGGAAGGAAAATATCGCATGACAAAGCGAAAGAAGTACGCGGATTAAGTTTAAAGGGTGTGTACATCGCAGAGGATTCTATCCGGTACTATCCATTCGGTAATTTTTTATCACACGTATTAGGATTTGCGGGCAGTGATAATCAAGGGCTTATGGGACTAGAGAAATATTATGATAAAGAGCTAAATGGTGATAAAGGTCATGTGCGATTTTTTGCAGACGCGAAAGGACAGAGAATGCCTAACGTTGGAGATGATTTCAAAAAACCAGAAGCCGGCTTGAATTTAGGATTAACAATTGATTCACGCATTACGAGGATTATGGAAAGAGAAATGAATATTGCGGAATCAACGTACAATCCTGACGGTATGATAGCAATTGCAATGAATCCGAAAAATGGTGAAATTTTAGGTATGTCAAGTCGACCAAGTTTTGATCCAGCAGATTTCCAAAGTGTTTCTCCGGAAGTATATAACAGAAACTTACCTGTATGGAGTACGTATGAGCCGGGGTCAACATTTAAGATTATTACATTAGCTGCAGCCTTGAATGAAAATTTAGTAGACTTAGAGAAAGATACATTTTATGATGATGGGGCAGCTGAAGTTGGTGGAGCTAGATTGCGGTGTTGGAAAGCTGGAGGCCATGGTAGCCAAACGTTTTTAGAGGTAGTTCAAAACTCTTGTAACCCAGGATTTATTGAACTCGGTGATCGTCTTGGTAAAGATCGATTGTTTAAATACATTCGCAATTTCGGGTTTGGACAGAAGACCGGAATTGATTTACAAGGTGAAGGTAGCGGGATTTTATTTAATTTAGATAAAGTTGGTCCAGTCGAGCAAGCGACGACTTCATTTGGGCAAGGTGTTTCTGTTACACCGATTCAACAAGTAGCAGCTGTAGCAGCCGCTGTAAATGGTGGAACTTTGTATCAGCCATATATAGCGAAGGAATTTATTGATCCGAAGAATAATCAAGTTGTCAGCAAAAAGACACCTGTTGCGAAAAGGGAAGTTATTTCCAAGGAAACTTCAGAGAAAGTTCGTTACGCATTAGAGAATGTTGTAGCGAAAGGTTCGGGTAAAGGGGCTTATATTGATGGATATCGTGTAGGTGGAAAAACTGGAACTGCTCAAAAGGTGAAAGATGGAAAATATTTAGATAATAACTATATTGTATCATTTATCGGTTTTGCTCCAGCTGACGATCCGCAAATTGTTGTTTATGTAGCAGTGGATAATCCAAAAGGAGTCACTCAATTTGGTGGAGTTGTAGCAGCACCTATTGTTGGGAATATTCTTCGTGACGCACTTCCTGTAATGGGAGTGGAACCGAGAAAAGAGCAAGTTGAGAAAGAATATAAATGGGGCGATACACCAACTGTGGAAGTTCCGAATTTAATTGGTATGAAAAAGAAAGATTTACAAACGCAACTTGTAGACTTGAAGCTTGATATAAGTGGTGATGGTGGGAAAGTAATTAAACAATCACCAGAAGCCGGAGCTAAAGTAAAAGAGGGTTCAAAAGTTAGAATTTACTTCGGGAATTAAAGGTAACTGATTGTGTTTTATGGTACAATTGGTGGAAGTGAGTTCTTTATAGAAAAATTGCTTTACTTGAGACGATAAGTGTCTCATTAATAAATAAATCTATTGATTAGACTATAGTAGCACTTACCTCCTATTTTTATATAACTAGGAGGTAACGTGTTACTTGCTAAAATAAGAGATAAATAAACAATGTAGAGAGGGTTTAGTGAAATGAAGTTGCATACACTTGTATCATGTTTGCATGATTTTCCAGTTGTTCCAACAGAAAATCCAGAAATAACATCTATTGAAGCGGATTCACGTAAAGTGAAAGAGGGAAGCTTATTTATATGTATGAAAGGATATACGGTTGATAGCCATGACTTTGCTAAGCAAGCAGCCGCACAAGGAGCGGCTGCTATTGTTGCGGAAAGACCAATTGATGTTGACGTTCCAGTTGTACTTGTGAAAAATACTTTTCGTTCGCTAGCGGTTTTAGCTGATTATTTTTATGGCCAACCAACACACAAGTTACATTTAATCGGTATTACAGGTACAAATGGAAAGACAACAACATCGCATATTATGGATGAAATTATGCGCGCACATGGTCATAAAACAGGGCTAATTGGAACGATTAATATGAAAATCGGTGATGAAACATTTGAGGTGAAAAATACAACACCAGATGCACTAACACTTCAACAGACATTTTCAAAAATGGTTGAACAAGGTGTGGATAGCACAGTAATGGAAGTTTCGTCTCATGCTTTAGATCTTGGCCGTGTACACGGGTGCGATTATGATGTTGCAGTATTTACGAATTTAACACAAGATCATTTAGACTATCATAAAACGATGGAAGAATATAAACATGCGAAAGGGTTGCTTTTCGCACAGCTTGGCAATAGTTATCATCATAATCGTGAAAAATACGCTATATTAAACAGTGATGATCCAGTAGCAGAAGAGTATATGAGAAGTACAGCAGCTACTGTTGTAACATACGGTATAGATGTTGCAAGCGACATTATGGCACGAGATATCGTAATGACGAGTGGCGGTACAACATTTACACTTGTAACACCGTATGAAACTGTAAATGTTAAGATGAAATTAATTGGTAAGTTTAATGTATACAACGTGTTAGCTGCTACAGCAGCAGGTCTTGTTTCAGGAGTGAGCTTACAAACAATTATTGATGTAATTAAAGAGCTTGCTGGCGTTCCTGGACGTTTTGAAGTTGTTGATGGTGGACAAAATTACACAGTTATTGTTGACTATGCGCATACACCTGATAGCTTAGAGAACGTACTAAAAACAGCAAAACAGTTTGCAAAAGGCGATGTATATTGTATCGTTGGTTGCGGTGGTGATAGAGATAGAACGAAAAGACCAATAATGGCAAGTGTCGCAACCGAATATGCAACTCACGCAATTTATACATCAGATAATCCAAGAAGTGAAGATCCGAAGGCTATTTTAGATGATATGGTAAATGATGTAAATGGGAATAATTATGAAGTAATTGTCGATCGAAAAGAAGCAATACGTTCCGCTATCTCGAAAGTGAAAGCAGAAGATATTATTATTATTGCTGGTAAAGGGCATGAAACGTATCAAATTATTGGTAAAGAAGTTCATCATTTTGACGATCGTGAAGTTGCTAAAGAAGCAATCACGGAGCGTTTAAACAACGAAGTGTAACAGCATGAGAGGAGGACTACATGTGCTTGAACAAGGTTTATTAGTAACGGCTGGGGTAGCATTCTTAATTTCTGTTGCCCTTTCGCCATTATTTATTCCATTTTTAAGAAAGTTAAAGTTCGGACAGAGTATTCGTGACGAAGGACCGAAGTCACACCAAAAGAAATCAGGGACACCAACGATGGGTGGTATTGTCATATATGTATCTATGATGGTGACTACGCTTATTATGGCGATTAAATTTAACAATTTAGGTGCAGAAGTATCATTGTTATTATTAGTTACATTTGGGTACGGATTAATCGGATTTTTAGATGACTACATAAAAGTAGTAAAGAAAAGAAATCTTGGTTTAACATCAAAACAAAAATTGATTGGTCAGCTTGTAATTGCTATTGCGTTCTTTTTAATTGGAAAAGGGCAAGCATTTCACACGTATATCATGATTCCAGGAACTGATGTTAAATTTGAATTAGGCTGGGCGTATTTTGTTCTCGTATTATTTATGCTTATTGGTGGATCAAATGCGGTTAATTTAACAGATGGTTTAGATGGTTTATTATCAGGAACAGCTGCTATTGCATTCGGAGCATTTAGTATTATTGCTGTAGCTCAAGAACAATTTGGGGTAGCGATTTTCTGTATGGCAGTCGTAGGAGCTGTACTTGGCTTTTTAGTATTCAATGCGAATCCAGCGAAAGTATTTATGGGGGATACTGGTTCTCTAGCTTTAGGTGGTGCTATCGCAGCTGTAGCGATTTTGTTAAAACAAGAATTGTTACTCGTTATTATTGGCGGTGTATTCGTAGCGGAAACTTTATCTGTTATTATCCAAGTTATTTCGTTCAAAACAACAGGAAAGCGTGTCTTTAAAATGAGTCCACTACATCATCATTATGAATTATGTGGTTGGTCAGAGTGGCGCGTTGTTGTAACGTTTTGGTCTGTAGGATTTTTATTAGCTGTGCTAGGAATTTATATCGGGGTGTGGATGTAATTGAAAACTGTAACTGAATATCAAAATAAAAATGTTCTTGTATTAGGTATTGCTAAAAGTGGTTATGCAGCAGCTACTTTATTAAAAAAATTAGGGGCAAACGTCATTGTAAATGATGGGAAACCATTAGCGGGTAATGTGCTTGCAGCTGAGTTACAAGCGGAAGGAATGGATGTTGTGTGTGGTGGGCATCCATTAGAATTGCTGGAGAGAAACATTTCACTTG
Organism: Bacillus sp. SIMBA_074; assembly: GCF_046534555.1. Taxonomy (NCBI): domain Bacteria; kingdom Bacillati; phylum Bacillota; class Bacilli; order Caryophanales; family Bacillaceae; genus Bacillus; species Bacillus sp. SIMBA_074. The sequence goes on from NZ_JAWRYM010000006.1 coordinate 97,159, forward strand.
TCGTAAAAAATCCAGGAATTCCATATTCTAATCCACTCTTAGTGGCGGCGAAAGAAAAACAAATTCCAATTGTAACTGAGGTTGAATTAGCATATTCCATTTCAGCAGCACCGTTTGTTGGGATTACGGGATCTAACGGTAAAACAACAACGACAATGTTAACGTTTGAAATGTTAAAAGAAGGACAAAAGCACCCAGTTATTGCGGGGAATATAGGTACTGTAGCTTGTGAAGTTGCACAATTGGCGAAAGAAAATGAAGTTGTCGTTACGGAACTTTCATCGTTTCAATTGATGGGAGTGGAATCGTTCCAACCAAAAATTGCAGCCTTTTTAAATTTATTTGAAGCGCATTTAGATTATCACGGGACGAAGAAAGAGTATGGTTTGGCGAAAGCGAATATTTTCAAAAACCAAACTGAAACAGATTATAGTATAATTAACGCAGATGATGCAGATGTCATGGCGTTATCGGCATATAGTAAAGGACAGAAAGTATTATTTTCGACGACGAAAGAAATTGAAGATGGTGCGTATATAAAAGATAACGCTCTTTATTTTAAAGGCGAAAAAGTAGTTAAAGTAAGTGATATTGTTTTACCTGGTAAGCACAATTTAGAAAATATTTTAGCAGCAATGAGTATTGCTAAATTACTAGGTGTTTCTAATGAAGCAATTACTGCTGTGTTAAAAAGTTTTACAGGTGTAAAACATCGCTTAGAATATGTAACAACGATTAATAATCGTAAATTTTATAATGATTCAAAAGCGACGAATATGCTAGCGACAGAAAAAGCATTATCTGCATTTACACAACCGATTGTATTATTGGCTGGTGGACTTGATCGTGGTAATGAATTTGATGATTTAATTCCATATTTTAAACATGTCAAAGCGATTGTGACATTTGGACAAACTGCACCAAAATTAGTAAGAGCGGCAGAAAAAGCAGGATTAGATGTAATTGAAAGTGTCGATACTTTAGATGATGCAGTAGTGAAAGCTTATGCTCATTCTACCGATGGTGATGTTATTCTTCTTTCACCAGCATGTGCAAGCTGGGATCAATTTAAAACATTTGAAGAAAGAGGAGACATTTTTATACAAGCTGTGCATAAACTTATATAAAGTAAATCAAAACATCAGTAGGCTAACACCTACTGATGTTTTGTTACATAGGGCAAAAGGTTCTGCCCAAAGAGGTGGTGTTCATGGGTAATGAAGAAAACGCCTGATTTTATTCTCATCATCGTTACACTTGCGTTGTTAACAATCGGAATGATTATGGTTTATAGTGCGAGTGCGGTTTGGGCCTCTTATAAAATGGGGGATTCATTCTTTTTTGCAAAAAGACAATTGTTATTTGCAAGTCTTGGGGTAGTAGCTATGTTTTTTCTAATGAAAATTGATTATTGGGTGTGGCGTACGTATTCAAAAGTAATTTTACTAGTTTGTTTCGTTCTTCTTATTCTCGTTCTTATTCCTGGAGTAGGTCTCGTTCGTGGAGGGGCGCGAAGTTGGATTGGAATCGGGGCATTTTCTATCCAACCGTCAGAGTTTATGAAATTCGCGATGATTATTTTCTTAGCAAAATTTTTAGCGGAACGACAAAAATTAATTACATCTTTTAAACGAGGTTTACTACCGGCTCTTAGTTTTGTATTTCTTGCTTTTGGGATAATTATGTTACAGCCAGATCTTGGTACGGGAACGGTAATGATTGGGACATGTATTATTATGATATTTATTTCGGGAGCAAGGGTCTTTCACTTTGCAATGTTTGGTTTGCTTGGTGCAGCGGGATTTGTAGGGTTAATTGCATCAGCGCCATATCGAATGAAACGCATCACATCATATTTAGATCCGTGGTCGGATCCGCTCGGAAGTGGATTTCAAATTATCCAATCGTTACTCGCAATTGGACCTGGTGGTTTATTTGGGCTTGGACTTGGACAAAGTAGACAAAAATTTCTTTATTTACCTGAACCACAAACAGACTTTATATTTGCAATCTTATCCGAGGAATTAGGTTTTATTGGTGGTTCATTTGTGTTATTATTATTTAGTCTATTATTATGGCGTGGGATTCGTATAGCATTAGGAGCGCCAGATTTATATGGTACGTTTTTAGCAGTAGGTATTGTGGCGATGATTGCGATTCAAGTAATGATTAATGTTGGTGTTGTAACAGGACTGATGCCTGTTACGGGTATTACTTTGCCATTTTTAAGTTATGGTGGATCAAGTTTGACCTTAATGTTAATGGCAGTAGGTGTATTATTGAATATAAGTCGCCATTCTCGCTATTAAACCCTGTTTAAAAGACAGGGTTTTTCGTGTGTGTGTGAAAATACAATATGTATATAGAAATAAATACGATTGAATAAGAACAGGGAAGTGGAGGAATCAGTAGTGCGAGTATTAGTAAGTGGTGGGGGTACTGGAGGACATATTTATCCAGCTCTTGCTTTAATTAGAGAAATAAAAAAACTAAATCCGGAAGCAAGATTTTTATACATTGGTACAGAGAATGGATTAGAGAGTACCATCGTACCGAAAGCGGGTATTCCGTTCCAATCTATTGTTATAAGTGGATTTAAACGAAAAATATCTCTTGATAATGTAAAAACCGTGATGCGTTTCCTAAAAGGTGTTCAAGATAGTAAACGATATATTCGTCGTTTTAACCCTGATATTGTGATTGGTACGGGTGGATACGTATGTGGGCCAGTTGTATATGCTGCGGCTAAATTAGGTATTCCGACTATTGTCCATGAACAAAATAGTGTACCTGGTGTAACGAATAAATTTTTAAGTCGTTATGTCGATAAAGTTGCAGTTTGTTTTGAAGCAGCTGCAGAACATTTTCCACAGTCAAAAGTGGTTATGACAGGTAATCCACGTGCATCAGAAGTAATGGACCAAAATGGAATGAAAGGAAAACGTTCGGTAGGACTATCCCTTTCTAAAAAATCCGTGCTTATTTTTGGTGGGAGCCGCGGGGCTAGACCGATTAACGATGCTTTTGTAGAAGCGATTGAACAATTTGGGAATAAAAGTTACGAAGTATTATATGTAACAGGCGAAGTACATTATGATAAAGTTATGGAAGCCGTGAAACAAAAAGGGAATCCGAATAATGTTATTATTAAACCTTTTATTCATAATATGCCAGAGGTACTGACGGGTGTAGATCTTGTTGTTTCAAGGGCAGGGGCTACAACGCTTGCAGAATTAACAGCGTTAGGAAAGCCGAGTGTATTAATTCCAAGTCCGTACGTAACAAATAACCATCAAGAAAAAAATGCACGATCAGTTGTTGATAAAGGAGCAGCTAAAATGCTACTTGAAAAAGATTTAACATCTGAAACGCTTATTCGTGACATTGATGAGATTTTATTGGATACACAAACATTACAAAATATGAAACTGGCTACTAAGCAACTTGGTATTCCAGATGCAGCAAATAAGCTATATGAAGTAATGAACAAGCTTATTAAAAAATAACATTAGGTGAACGCCCCGCATATTACTGTAATAAGGAGACTTGATATGGGGGAGATTGTCTATGGAACAATTAGTAAAAGAGCTTTTAGAAGCAAATGTTGGTCGCGTGTTAGTTAATGAACCGTTAGCGCGTTACACGACTATGAAAATAGGTGGACCAGCTGATATTTTAATTGTACCAAAGCATGTTGCTGGTATTGAGAAGACTCTAGAGTTAGTAAAGAAGTACAAGACAAGGTGGACTGCAATTGGTCGTGGTTCAAATCTTCTCGTATCTGATCAAGGTATAGAAGGTGTAGTTATTCGTTTAGGAGAAGGATTAGACCATTTAGAAGTCGAAAAACATAGAGTAAGAGTCGGTGCTGGATATCCCCTTATTAAATTGTCAACTTTACTTAGTCGACAGGGATTAGCGGGCCTGGAATTTGCAAGTGGTATTCCAGGAAGTGTTGGCGGTGCAGTGTATATGAATGCAGGCGCTCATAAGTCCGACATATCGAGTGTATTAACGAAAGCTCGTATTTTGTTTGACAATGGAACAATTAATTGGTTGACGAATACCGAAATGGGCTTTTCTTATCGCACATCTGTATTGCAAATGAAACGCCCTGGTATTGTTTTGGAAGCTGAATTCCAATTAGAGGTAGGCGAACGCGAGGGAATTGTAAGAAGCATGCAAAAGAATAAAGAGTATCGCCGTGAAACGCAGCCTTGGAATCACCCTTGTGCAGGAAGTATATTTCGAAATCCAGTCCCCTATTTTGCAGGAGATTTAATAGAAAAATCAGGGCTTCGTGGTTATACAATAGGTGGAGCTCAAATTTCTGAAATGCATGGGAATTTTATTGTTAATACTGGTGTGGCCTCAGCGCAAGATGTATTAGACTTAATCGCATTGGTAAAGCGTACAATTAAAGATAAATTCGGTGTTGATATGCATACAGAAGTAGAAATAATTGGAAGATAACGGTTGTTCGTTCCGCTCATTATCATTTATGTTATAATAAGAAGATAAGAACGGCATGAGGAACATGCCGTTCTTTATGTTACATAGGGGGATCGTACATGAAAAATAGTAAAGTGATTAAACTACAAGATCGTGTACCAAAATTAAAGAATCAAAATAAAAAAAATAAGAAACCTGTTAATCATCGGTTAATTTTATACATATCGATTTTATTTTTATTAGTACTCTTTTTAATTTATTTTCGGTCTCCGCTTAGTAATATAAAAAAGATAAGTGTCTTTGGAAATCATTATATGACAGATGAACAAGTTATGAAGGAATCAGGTGTGACATATGATACGAGTTATTTCCGAGTAACAGCACATAAAGCAGAAGAAAACTTAACGAAACGAAAAGAAATTAAAGAGGTAAATGTAAAAAAACGTTTCCCAAACAAAATTGATGTTCATATCGAAGAATATTTAACAATTGGCTATATAAACAAAGATGGGAAATTACAACCGTTATTAGAAAATGGGAAAACACTCGATGTACTTCCGAACGGAAAGCTTCCAGTTGCAGCACCAATTTTTGAACCATTTAAAGAGGAAAAAATGAAGGGATTAATTGCAGAACTAGAAAAATTAACGCCAACTATTTTAAGGTCTATTTCTGAAATTCGTTATACACCAACGAACGCAAATGAAGATCATCTTACTTTATATATGAATGAAGGATATGAAGTGAGCACCACTATTCAAAATTTCGCAAAGCGAATGGAAGCTTATCCACTTATTTTAAAAACAATTGAACCTGGTAAGAAGGTTTTAATTGACTTAGAAGTGGGTGCATATACGAAGGAACTAGGTGCTGAAGAAAAGAAAGAATAGAATGATAGTTTTTACTGCGTTATTACGTATGAAATGAAACAAATGTTCTTTTATATGGATGCTAATTTGCAAGAATGCTTAATTTGATGAAAAAAATGTAAATTTTCTTAGATTCATACTAGGATTGGTACAAGTTTCACTTTTCTACAAGTACATCTTAGTGTAGACTTATACTTGGCGGTAATCTTTACACTTGAAATATAATTATTTCAAGATAGAGCAGTTATTCACAGGTTACTGCGATATTCTTAAATGAATGTTAAATAAAAATAAGAAAAATATAGGGTTAAAAAAGGGAAACGTACAAAGACGTTGAATATTTTTCTTATAAATAGTAAAGTTGCGATTGTTGTTCCATATATTGAGTTGTATGGTATAAATAAAGAAGGAGGTGCCAAAGAATGAACAGCAATGAAATATATGTTAGTCTTGACATCGGTACATCCAATGTTAAAGTCATCATTGGTGAAATGGTTAATGATAGCTTAAACATTATTGGTGTTGGAAACGTAAAATCAAATGGTTTGAAAAAGGGATCGATAGTTGATATAGATGAAACTGTTCGATCAATTAAAAAAGCAATTGAACAAGCTGAGCGCATGGTGGGTATCCACATTGAGCAAGTTGTAGTAGGTGTCAATGCAAACCAGGTACAGTTGCTCCCGTGTCACGGAGTAGTCGCTGTTTCAAATGAAGATCGTGAAATCGGGAATGAAGATGTCTTACGCGTTCTAGATGCAGCGCAAGTTGTGTCAATTGCTCCTGAACGTGAATTTATTGATGTGGTACCTCGACAGTTCATTGTAGACGGTCTTGACGAGATTAACGATCCACGCGGGATGATCGGTGTAAGATTAGAAATGGAAGGTACACTTATTACAGGCTCGAGAACTTTACTACATAACCTACTTCGTTGTGTAGAAAAAGCAGGTCTTGAAATTGTTGATATTTGTCTGCAACCTTTAGCGGCAGCGACAGTTGCGTTATCTTCGGATGAAAGAAATAGAGGGGTAGCCCTTGTTGATATGGGCGGAGGATCTACAACCTTATCTATTTTTAAAGATGGAGAGTTGCAAGCAACGAGCGTATTGCCATTAGGTGGAGATCATATAACGAAGGATATAGCGATTGGGCTGAAAACTTCAACAGAAAATGCAGATCAAATTAAGCTGAAATATGGACATGCTTTTTATGATACAGCATCTGAAGAAGAGATGTTTACGGTTCCTATTATGGGAAGCGATCAAACAGAACAATATTCTCAGTTGGAATTATCGGATATAATAGAGGCTCGTGTAGAGGAAATTTTAATGTTTGTTCAAGATGAAGTGCATAAGTTAGGAGTAAAGCAAGCTGCTTCTGGATATGTACTAACTGGTGGGATAGCTTCTATGCCAGGTATTCTTGATCTTGCATACGATATTTTACATGAAAATGTTCGTATAGCAACTCCTGATTATATTGGTGTTCGTGAGCCTCAATATACAAGTGGAGTTGGATTAATTAAACATTCTTATCAAAAAGCTAAATTACGTGGGAAAAATGTGCAGGAAAAGCAAGAACATTTTGAACCAGTACCAGCACCAATGCCGGTACAACAGCAACCTGCGAAACAAAAAACTCGTAATCAAAACAATACTAATCAAAATGATGACCGCATGATGTCAAAAGTAAAACGTGCATTCCGTTATTTATGGGATTAAAATTGGACACGAAAAATGAGGTTCTAGGGGGATTTCGACATGTTAGAGTTTGATACTACTCAAGATCAATTAGCGAATATAAAAGTTATCGGTGTCGGCGGTGGCGGAAACAATGCTGTAAACCGTATGATTGAACACGGTGTACAAGGTGTAGACTTTATCGCTGTGAATACTGATGCACAAGCATTAAATCTATCAAAAGCTGAAACGAAAATGCAAATTGGTGGAAAATTAACGCGTGGACTTGGTGCAGGCGCAAACCCTGAAGTAGGGAAAAAAGCTGCAGAAGAAAGTAAAGAACAGATTCAAGAAGCGCTTCGTGGCGCGGATATGGTCTTCGTAACTGCTGGTATGGGCGGCGGAACTGGAACTGGTGCAGCTCCAGTTGTTGCTCAAGTTGCAAAAGAACTAGGCGCGTTAACAGTTGGTGTTGTAACACGTCCATTTACATTTGAAGGGCGTAAACGTGCAACTCAAGCTGCATCTGGTATTGCGTCATTTAAAGAAAATGTAGATACACTTATCGTAATTCCAAATGATCGCTTATTAGAGATTGTTGATAAAAATACGCCAATGTTAGAAGCGTTCCGTGAAGCAGATAACGTATTACGTCAAGGTGTTCAAGGTATTTCTGATTTAATTGCTACACCAGGTCTAATTAACTTAGACTTTGCAGACGTAAAAACAATTATGTCTAATAGAGGTTCTGCTTTAATGGGTATCGGTTCTGGTAATGGTGAAAATCGTGCTGCTGAAGCTGCGAAAAAAGCGATTTCTAGTCCATTACTAGAAACATCTATTGATGGAGCTCAAGGTGTTATTATGAACATTACGGGCGGCGCAAACTTAAGTTTATATGAAGTACAAGAAGCAGCAGACATTGTAGCTTCAGCTTCGGATCCAGAAGTAAATATGATCTTCGGTTCTGTTATTAATGAAGGATTAAAAGATGATATCGTTGTCACTGTAATTGCAACTGGTTTTGATGATAGTGCTTCGACACAACCACCAAAACCAATTATCCGTCCGACTGCGAATCACACGCAACAGCAACAACAACCAGTAGCTCAACCTTCAAAACAACGTGAAGTTAAGCGTGAAATGAAACGTGAAGAGCCGGTTGTGCATGATCGTCATACTGATTCAGATGACATCGATATTCCAGCATTCTTACGTAACCGTCGTAGACGATAAAAGAAAAGGAGCTTTCATGCTCCTTTTTTTTGTTGTCTAAATGGAAAAGATCTGCTAAGCAGATCTTTTTTTATTATTTTGCATATGGAGAGCCCAGTCCTATTTTTAAACCATAAGCTGTGATAAATAAATTGAAACTTTAATTAGTTGGGGGTGTTCATCAAAAAATGATTGTTAGCCCGACTCCCACTTAACTTCTGTACTTTTTTATAGCTGAATTTTGAGGCAGGGTCTTACTGCCAGCAAATAGCAAGATAAACTTTGTATATATATATAATTCAATTATTATGTATACAAGTGAAAAATTTATATTATTCTATGAAAAATACACTTTTATTTTTTACCGACAGATTATGTCTAGAAATCACAAAATAACAAAAAAATCCCTCCACCAATTGACACACTTTCCTATTGGATATGCATTATACTAGTCTCAACTTAAAAAAAGAGGTGAATTGTTTGGTTGTTTACGCCGACATCGTTTGGTTGTTAAACGCCTGCATTGATTTTCTTTTACTTTTATTAACAGCCACCGTGTTAAAAAAGAGAATCAAAAGATGGAGGCTTGTGTTAGGGGCATTTATAGGTTCAACTATTGTTATTTTCGCCTTTACGCCTTTTGCTTCTATGATGACACATCCAATTATGAAACTATTGTACTCGTTACTTATTGTGTATACAGCATTTGGGTTTTCGACATTTAGAAATTATACACAAACTGTTTTTACTTTCTATTTTGTAACCTTTATGGTTGGTGGAGGATTAATTGGAACGCATTACTTTTTGCAAACGAACGAAATGGTAAATGGATTAGTTCAATCTAAATCAGTTTCTTACGGTGATCCAATTAGTTGGGTATTTGTTATTTTTGGTTTTCCAGTAATTTATTATTTTTCTAAAAAGCGTATAGAAAGCGTAGAGGTCACAAAGATACACTATGATCAAATCGTGAAAGTGGAAATTCAATTAGCTGGAGAGGAACTAGAATTAGCAGGTCTAATTGATAGTGGGAACCAACTTTATGACCCGTTAACGAAAACACCCGTTATGATTATGCATATTTCATCATTAGAACATTGTTTGCCAGCTTGGTTAACAGAACAAATTTATTCCAAAACAGAAATTCCTCAAATACCAGAAAATGATTCTGGATGGGCGACGAAACTACGTTTAATTCCTTTCCGAGCAGTAGGAGTAGAGAATCAATTTTTATGGGCAATTAAGCCAGATTGTGTGCGAGTTTATCATGAAGGTAGTTCGGTTGTTGTAAACAAAGTACTGATTGGATTAAATACACAACAATTATCTACTAATGGAGAGTATCAATGCATTGTACATCCGAAAATGTTGATTTCGCAAAAGATGGTAATTGCTTAATTATGAGAGGCGGGATAATATGGTGAAATTTAAATTTTATTTGGTATACCTTTGGTATAAAGTATTGCTGAAATTAGGAATTAAGACCGATGAAATTTATTATATTGGTGGAAGTGAAGCGTTGCCACCGCCGTTAACGAAAGAAGAAGAGACAGTTCTTTTGAATAAATTACCAAATGGAGATCAAGCTGCGAGGTCGATGCTTATTGAACGTAACCTAAGGCTTGTTGTATATATAGCAAGAAAATTTGAAAATACAGGGATCAATATTGAGGATTTGATTAGTATAGGAACAATTGGTCTTATTAAGGCAGTGAATACATTTAATCCAGAAAAGAAAATTAAATTAGCAACATATGCATCTCGTTGTATAGAAAATGAAATTTTAATGCATTTGCGTCGAAATAATAAAAATCGTTCGGAAGTTTCTTTTGATGAACCGCTTAACATTGATTGGGACGGAAATGAACTGTTATTATCAGATGTTTTAGGTACAGATGATGACATTATTACAAAAGATTTAGAAGCTACTGTAGATCGTCATCTTTTAATGAAAGCATTGCATCAATTAAATGACCGTGAAAAACAAATTATGGAGCTTCGGTTTGGACTCGCTGGTGGCGAAGAGAAGACACAAAAAGATGTGGCTGATATGCTTGGAATTTCACAGTCTTATATTTCTCGTTTGGAAAAAAGAATTATAAAAAGATTACGAAAAGAATTTAATAAAATGGTGTGAAGAATAAGACCAGTCGGTATCTAGACTGGTCTTATTCTTTTTTTGTGCATTAGGAAATATGATATTTGTGAAAAATGATAGAAAAACCGTATGCATAAAATCCCCTTCAAAGGAAATACTTTACACTGTACAGCAACTCCCGATAGGAGGGAACACTTTGACGAGAAACAAAGTAGAAATTTGCGGTGTTGATACAGCTAAACTTCCAGTACTAAAAAATGAAGAGATGCGTAAATTATTTCGTGAAATGCAAAGTGGAGAGATAAGCGCCAGAGAGAAATTAGTGAATGGAAACTTACGTCTTGTACTGAGCGTCATCCAAAGATTTAATAACAGAGGAGAATATGTTGATGATTTATTTCAAGTTGGTTGCATTGGACTTATGAAATCCATTGATAACTTTGATTTAGGCCAAAATGTAAAGTTTTCAACGTATGCTGTGCCGATGATTATTGGAGAAATACGCAGATATTTGCGTGATAACAATCCAATTCGTGTATCTCGCTCATTACGAGATATTGCGTATAAAGCGTTGCAAGTAAGAGAAAAATTGATTGCTGAAAATTCAAAAGAACCAACAGCAATGGATATTGCGAAAGTTCTTGAAGTGACACATGAAGAGATTGTTTTTGCACTAGATGCGATTCAAGATCCGGTTTCATTATTTGAACCGATTTATAACGATGGAGGAGATCCTATCTTTGTTATGGATCAATTAAAGGATGAAAAACAAAAGGACGAGCAGTGGGTTGAAGAACTGGCGTTGAAAGAAGGAATGAAGCGTTTAAATGATCGTGAAAAAATGATTATTCGAAAACGTTTCTTTCAAGGAAAGACACAGATGGAAGTTGCCGAAGAAATTGGGATTTCTCAAGCGCAAGTATCACGTTTGGAGAAGTCTGCTATTAAGCAAATGAATAAGACGATTCAAGGATAAGGTCCTCACCAGTTATGGTGAGGTCTTTTTTATATATAATATTTTGCGCTCATAGTAGATTGGGTAGGTTCATATAATGAAAATAAAATGGATGTTCTATTAGTAGCGGTTATATACTGTTTATCCGCTTCGAAATTAGGCTGGAGTAAAAAGTTAGATGGAAGCGGGACTGCCCGTAAAAGTCCGATTGGCATGGGTTAATAATCCCACTGATTAAGGTTTCACTTTATTTGAGAGCGTACTTACGATTCATGATATAAGGGAGAGGATGAATATGATACGGATTTCGGAGTTTCAAATGAAGGATGTTGTAAATGTTTCAGATGGAAAGAGGCTTGGGAATATTGGAGATATTGATATTGATATAGACACAGGAAAGATTAGGGCGGTTATTATTTCTAAGCAGGCACGAATGCTTGGACTCTTTGGGAAGGAAGTAGAATTTGTGATTCCTTGGGAGCAAATTATGAAAATTGGAGAAGATGTCATACTTGTAAAAGTAGATCATGTTAATTCTGTAACAGAATCAATACAAACACCGACAATTTCATAAAGAATATTACAAATTCCTCTTTTTTTTCTGTTGTCATTATGAAAAAATAAAAGTATGGTAAAATAGACAGGAAGTACCATACTTTTTTCTGTTATTTTAATTAAAAGGAGTCGCTTTATGAGAGAACCATTTAAATATGCGGACGGTATACTGTATTTACAAGCGTGGAAAGAACTTGGAAACATTACTGTTGGATTTACGACAAAAGATGGTGGAGTAAGTACAGGCTCCTTTCATGCGATGAATTTAGGATTACATGTGAATGATATCGTGGAGAATGTTCATGAAAACAGACGCATTTTAGCGAATAAGTTACAAAAACCATTAGAAAAATGGATTTGCTCTGAACAAGTTCATGACCATCATGTTGAGAAAGTAGGACTGCAAGAAAAAGGGAAAGGCGTTTATTCATATGAAGACGGTATTCCAAAAACGGATGGCATTTATACGACTAACAAAGATGTTCTCTTAACATCTTGTTACGCTGATTGTGTTCCGCTCTATTTTTATGCACCATCACATGATATGATAGGACTTGCGCATGCTGGGTGGAAAGGGACTGTAACAGAGATTGCGAAAGAAATGATTCAAAAGTGGAATGCAGAAGGTGTTTCAAGTGATGAAATTCATGTCGCAATTGGTCCTGCAATCGGATCATGTTGTTATGTTGTTGATGATCGTGTATTAACAGCAGCACAGCAAGTAGTAAACGGATCTGTTCCTCATAAAGTAATTTCTGATGGTCAGTATGCAATTAATTTAAAAGAAGTTAATCGTATATTATGTGTACAAGCAGGCATAAAAGAAGAACATATTGTAATGTCATCTCTTTGTACAAGCTGTGAAGAACAATTATTTTTCTCTCATCGTCGTGATCAAGGTAAGACGGGGAGAATGTTGAGTTTCATAGGTTTTAAGGAGGAGTGAAGTAAGTGACAGTGCAAGGGAATTTAGCAGATGTAAACGAAGTAATTAAAGAATCTTGTGTACGAGCTGGACGTTCGATGAAAGATATTAAGCTCGTTGCAGTTACAAAAACTGTAGGGATTGAAAAAACAAGCGAAGTAATTGAAACAGGAATTATTGATTTAGGTGAAAATAGAAATGAAGGTTTCTTACAAAAATACGAGCATTTCGGTTCAAAAGTGAATTGGCATTTTATTGGATCATTGCAAACGAGAAAAGTAAAAGAAATCATTAATGAGATTGATTATTTACATTCATTAGATCGTCTTTCGCTTGCAAAAGAAATTCAAAAACGTGCTGATAAGAAAGTTAAATGCTTTATTCAAGTGAAAACATCAGCTGAAGAATCAAAGCAAGGATTGGCGATAGAAGAAACAATTTCTTTTATTCAAAGTTTGCAAGAATTGGATAAGATTGAAGTGGTAGGATTAATGACAATGGCTCCGTTTACAGGAGAAGAGGAAGAGATTCGTCGCTGCTTTAAGGAATTGCGCATGCTACAAACAGAGGTGCAGGAGCTAGAATTATTACATGCACCATGTAAAGAATTATCAATGGGAATGTCAAATGATTACACGATTGCAATTGAGGAAGGCGCTACATATATTCGTTTGGGAACGGTTTTAGTAGGAAAAGCGTAGGAGGAAGGAGAAAGTTATTATGAGTTGGTCAAAAGTAAAATACTTCTTTTTTGACACACCGGAAGAAAAAGAAGCAGCTCAATATGGTTATGAAAAGGAGCAAACAGACATGAAAAAGCAACAAGATCCCCCAGAACAACAAGATGTTCCGTTTGCGAAAGTGCAACCGAAGCAAAATGTAGTGAGTATTGAAACAGCGAAGCAATCTTCAAAAGTTGTTTTACTAGAACCACGTACATATTCGGAAGCGCAAGGCATTTCGGATCACTTAAAAGGTAGACGAGCTGTTGTAATTAATTTGCAAAGAATGTCTACAGATCAAGCTGTACGTATCGTTGACTTTTTAAGTGGTACTGTATACGCTATTGGCGGGGATATTCAAAAAATAGGCCCGAAAACATTTATGTGTACACCTGAAAATGTTGATATCGTTGGTGCGATTTCAGAGTTATTCGGTGAAGAAGAAGAGACAAATATAAAGAGGTGGTAATACGCCATGACAACAGTTTTAACAGTGTTACTTACTGCTATCGAGATTTACTCGTGGGCACTAATTATTTACATTCTCCTATCATGGTTTCCTGGCGCAAAGGAATCGGCTTTTGGAGATTTTCTTGCGCGTATTTGCGAACCGTATTTAGAGCCGTTTAGGAGGTTTATTCCACCATTTGGTATGATTGATATTTCTCCACTTGTTGCTATTGTTGCCTTGAAACTTGCTAGAGGTGGTTTAGTGAGTTTATTCAACTATTTTTTATAGTGTGAGGTTAAATACATGAGCATCTATGAGCATTTTAGACCTGATGAAGAGGTCTTTGTGGATAAAGTATTAGAGTGGAAACAGGCTGCTGAGTATCATCAAGTCAAGTTAACAGATTTTCTTGATCCAAGACAGCAACAAATTGTTTCTATGGTAATAGGGCAAGGAGATGTAGCTGTACGGTTTGATGGTGCGATGCCTGAAGCCGAACGGAAAAGAGCACTAATTTATCCAGATTATCTAGAATTAAATGAAGAGGAATTTCAAGTAGAAGTATTAGAAATTGACTATCCTTCCAAGTTTTTTACGCTAGAACATAGGCAAATATTAGGTGCATTCATGTCGCTTGGTTTAACAAGGGAAAAATGTGGTGATATTTTGCTTCAAGAAGACCGTGCCCAAATTGCAGTTGCCAAAGAAGTTGTGTCGTATATTGAAATGAACTTACAATCAATAGGGAAAATGAAAGTCACACTCTCTCCTATACAAGTAGAGAAAATTTTGCGTGTAGGTGAAAAATGGGGAGAAAAATCTGGGACTGTTTCGTCACTTCGTCTAGATGTTTTATTAGCTGAAATGCTACATATATCTAGGCAGAAGGTACAGCCTCTTATAAAAGGTGGCTTAGTAAAAGTCAATTGGAAAACAGTAGAGCAAACTTCGTATGAATGTTTTCCGGGGGATGTTTTCTCGGTTAGAGGGTATGGACGAAGTAAATTATTTTCTGTAGAAGGTAAAACGAAGCGCGACAAATGGAGAGTTTTGTATGGTATACTAAAATGATTGGTTTTTTAGAAGGAAATTCTCTTATTTTGTCGAAGAAAAGATATAATTGAAAGAGGAAATTTAGATAACTACTTGGAGGTGGCGTTGTGCCGTTAACACCATTAGATATTCATAACAAAGAATTTGGTCGCGGGTTTCGTGGCTACGATGAAGATCAAGTAAATGAGTTTCTTGATCAAATCATCAAAGATTATGAATTAGTCATTCGTGAGAAAAAAGCTTTAGAAGAAAAGGTTGCACAATTAGAAGGAAAGTTAGATCATTTTTCTAATATTGAAGATACGCTGAACAAATCTATCATTGTCGCACAAGAAGCTGCTGAAGAAGTGAAGCGTAATGCACAAAAAGAAGCAAAATTAATTGTACGTGAAGCAGAAAAAAATGCAGATCGTATCATTAATGAAGCGTTAGTGAAATCAAGAAAAGTTGCTTTTGATATTGAAGAGTTGAAGAAACAAGCGAAAGTATTCCGAACTCGTTTCCGTATGTTATTAGAAACACAACTTGAAATGTTAAACAACGATGATTGGGATAAACTAATTGAATTAGAAGACGAAGTGGACGAACTGTTGAAAAAAGAAGAAACAGTGTAAGCTTGACGTTTTTCTCATTATTACATATAATTTTAACAGCATATTTATTAAGAAAAACGAAGATAGGGATAAGTACCTTTTTCATACCTTATATAGCGAACTGAGGATGGTGTAAGCTCAGGATAAGGAGATAATGGGAATATCACCCTGGAGTTCCGCGCTGAACAAACTTAGTAAGCGTAGGCGTATATTCGCGTTAAGAATATAAAGAGGACCTTATGCATTTGTATATGGTCTACTAGGGTGGTACCGCGGGAGACTTTCTCGTCCCTTTTTGGGGATGAGAGGTCTCTTTTTTATTCCCTTTTTTAAGGTCTGTCGTTTATATATTTAAGGAGGAATTGAGCATGGAGTACAAAAATACATTACTAATGCCAAAAACAGAATTCCCGATGCGTGGGAATTTACCGAAACGTGAGCCTGCAATGCAAGAAAAATGGGCTGAAATGAATATTTATGAAAAGGTACAAGAACATACGAAAGGCCGTCCTTTATTTGTACTACATGATGGACCTCCATATGCAAATGGTGACATCCATATGGGACACGCACTAAATAAAGTGTTAAAAGACTTTATTGTTCGTTTTAAATCAATGACTGGATACTGTGCACCATATGTACCAGGTTGGGATACACACGGTTTACCAATTGAGCAAGCTTTAACAAATAAAGGTGTAAAGCGTAAAGAAATGACAGTTGCTGAGTTCCGTAAGTTATGTGCAGAGTATGCATATGAGCAAGTAGAACGTCAACGTGAACAATTTAAGCGTTTAGGTGTACGTGCAGATTGGGATAATCCATATATTACTTTAGAGCCAGCTTATGAAGCACAACAAATTAAAGTGTTTGGTGACATGGCGAAAAAAGGTTATATCTATAAAGGACAAAAACCAGTTTACTGGTCTCCAACAAGTGAATCAGCTTTAGCAGAAGCTGAAATTGAATATCAAGATAAAAAATCAGCATCTATTTACGTAGCATTCCCTGTAAAAGATGGAAAGAACGTATTAGAAGGTGATGAGAAATACATTATTTGGACAACAACACCTTGGACATTACCTGCTAACCTAGGTATTTCTGTTCATCCAGAACTTGAATATGCTATTGTGAAAGTAAATGATGAGAAATATATCATCGCTTCTGAACTATTTGAGACAGTTGCAAAAACGTTAGAGTGGGAAAATGCTGAAGTTGTGAAAACGGTAAAAGGTAGCGAACTTGAGTATACAGTTGCAAAACATCCATTCTACGATCGTGACTCATTAGTTATGCTAGGAGAGCACGTAACAACAGATGCAGGTACAGGTTGTGTTCATACAGCACCAGGACACGGGGAAGATGACTTCGTTGTTGGTAAAAAGTATGGCTTAGAAGTACTTTGCCCAGTTGATGATAAAGGTGTATTAACAAATGAAGCACCTGGATTTGAAGGCTTATTCTATGATAAAGCTAACAAGCCAATTACGGAAAAATTAGAAGAAGTAGGCGCGTTACTGAAACTAACATTCATTACGCATTCATACCCACATGATTGGAGAACGAAAAAACCAATTATTTTCCGTGCGACAGCGCAGTGGTTTGCATCTATTGAAGCGTTCCGTAAAGAATTATTAGAAGCTGTTGCGGAAACAAAATGGGTACCAGCATGGGGAGAAACTCGTCTTCATAATATGGTTCGTGACCGTGGTGACTGGTGTATTTCTCGTCAGCGTGCATGGGGTGTGCCAATTCCTGTATTCTATGCAGAAAATGGTGATCCAATTATTACAGATGAAACAATTAATCATGTAGCAGATTTATTCCGTGAGAACGGTTCTAACGTATGGTTCGAGCGTGAAGCGAAAGATTTATTACCAGAAGGATTTACACATACAGGTAGCCCAAATGGTGAATTCCGTAAAGAAACAGACATCATGGATGTATGGTTCGATTCAGGTTCTTCTCACCAAGCGGTATTAGAAGAGCGCGAAGACTTACAACGTCCAGCTGATTTATATTTAGAAGGATCTGACCAGTATCGTGGTTGGTTTAACTCTTCATTATCAACAGCAGTTGCTGTAACTGGTAAAGCTCCATATAAAGGCGTACTAAGCCATGGTTTCGTACTAGATGGTGAAGGACGTAAAATGAGTAAGTCGATTGGAAACATCGTCGTACCGAAGAAAATTATGGATCAATTAGGCGGAGACATTTTACGCTTATGGGTATCTTCTGTTGACTATCAATCTGATGTACGTATTTCAGATGATATTTTAAAACAAGTAGCAGAAGTGTATCGTAAAATCCGTAACACATTCCGTTTCTTATTAGGAAACTTAGATGATTTTAATCCAAGTGAAAATACAGTAGCGGTAGCTGAACTTCGTGAAGTAGATCGTTACATGTTAGTGAAGTTAAATGACTTAATTACAAAAGTAAAAGATGCATATGAAACATATGACTTTGCTGCTGTATATCATGCAATTCACAACTTCTGTACAATTGATCTAAGTTCATTCTACTTAGACTTTGCAAAAGACATTTTATACATTGAAGGTGCAGATCACGCGGATCGTCGTGCAATTCAAACTGTATTATATGATGTTCTTGTTGCATTAACGAAACTTGTAACGCCAATCTTACCTCATACAGCTGATGAAGTATGGCCATATGTTCCTGGTGCAGAAGAAGAAAGCGTACAGTTAACTAATATGCCAGAAGCTACAGAAGTAGAGGGTTCAGAAGCGTTAAGAGCAAAATGGGATGCATTTATGACATTACGTGATGACGTTTTAAAAGCGTTAGAAGTAGCTCGTAATGAGAAAGTAATTGGTAAGTCATTAAATGCGAGCATTACGCTATATCCGACTGCAGAAATGAAGGCTATGTTAGAGTCTATTAGCGAAGACTTAAAGCAATTATTCATCGTCTCTGAGTATAAACTTGGTGGTACAATTGAAGAAGCGCCAACAGAAGCACCAAAGTATGAGCATACAGCTGTAGTTGTAGCACAGGCGACAGGTGAGACGTGTGAACGTTGTTGGGTTGTTTCAGAAACAATTGGTAAAGATGCAGAGCATGAAACATTATGTGAGCGTTGTGCAACGGTTGTTAAAGAAAATTATGTAAAATAATGAAAAAAAGCTGACTGCTCATAATAGCAGTCAGTTTTTTGTTGATGATATATCGAAATAACTTTCACTCTCTTTCCTATGAAGGAAAAATGTGTGTGAGGTAAGCGTGGAAATTTCGGACACACTAATTGTACATTGCAGCTGGGAGGAATGTACACGTGAATGAAATTTATATGGAAATAAAAGAAGAATTGCAATTGATGAGAAAAGAGTTGCAAGATAGATTGGCGAAAGAAGTAATGCACACATACTATATGGAATTTGGGCAAGAACTTGGATACGAAATAAAGGAAGAGACAAAGAAAAAATTGCTATTACATGATATAAAAGAGGATTTAAAAGATGTAGAACGTGCATTGTTTAAAATGGAAATAGATATGTACGGTATTTGTGAAGAAACTGGAAGAGCGATTTCTACAAAACAAATGAAAACAATGCCGACTGCTCGTACTATTCATGAATTTTTCTGTGAAAAGGTAAATGTATGAATACGCACAACGATATTATGTTACCTTTTTTTAATTTATTTTATTCTTCTACAAAGGTTCATTGTGAAAAGGTAGCAGCTATGCTAAAATTTTGAGGTACACTGTCTTTGTGGGGGAAATGAAAATGATATATTATGTAATAGCGTTATTTGTCATTGCCATCGATCAAATATCGAAGTGGCTAATTGTAAAGAACATGGAATTGGGTACGAGCATTCCGATTATCGATAATGTATTATACATAACATCTCATCGAAATAGAGGAGCTGCCTGGGGTATTTTAGAAAATAAAATGTGGTTTTTCTACATTATTACAGTCATTTTCGTAGCATTTATCGTATTTTATATGAAAAAATATGCGAAAACGGACAAGCTTCTAGGTATTTCATTAGGTCTAATTTTAGGCGGAGCAATTGGCAATTTTATTGATCGTGTATTTAGACAAGAAGTAGTGGATTTCATTCACGTGTATATTTTCTCGTACAACTATCCGGTATTCAATATAGCTGACTCAGCATTATGTATTGGAGTTGTATTAATTATTATTCAAACAGTATTAGAAGGAAAGAAAGCGAAGGAGTAATTGAATGAGTGAAGTAGTACAAGTAACAGTTGCAGAAGAACAAAAAAGCGAGCGAATTGATAAATTCGTTGCAGAAATAAACAGTGAATGGTCACGTTCACAAGTGCAGCAATGGATTAAAGATGCTGTTGTGACAGTAAATGGAAAATCAGTTAAAGGGAATTATAAAGTAAAAGGAAATGATGAAATTACAGTAACAATTCCCGAGCCAGAAGAGTTAGATATTCAACCGGAAGATATGAATTTAGAAGTTTATTATGAAGATGCCGATGTACTAGTTGTAAATAAGCCGCGTGGCATGGTAGTACATCCAGCACCAGGGCATACGAAGGGTACGCTTGTAAACGGACTTATGCATCAATGTACAGACCTATCAGGTATTAACGGTGTAATGCGTCCTGGTATAGTACACCGTATTGATAAGGATACATCTGGATTATTAATGGTTGCTAAAAATGATATGGCGCATGAATCACTTGTAAATCAACTTGTAGCAAAAACGGTAACAAGACGTTATAAAGCGATTGTACATGGTGTAATTCCACATGATAAAGGAATAATTGACGCTCCAATTGGTCGTGATAAAAAAGAACGTCAAAGTATGACTGTTGATGAAAATGGTAAGAATGCAGTTACACATTTCCAAGTGTTAGAGCGATTTAAGGATTTCACACTTGTAGAATGCCGCTTAGAAACGGGACGTACACACCAAATTCGTGTTCATATGAAATATATTGGTTATCCACTTGCAGGGGATCCAAAGTATGGTCCGAAGAAAACATTAGATATGAATGGACAAGCACTTCATGCAGGGATTTTAGGTTTCGATCACCCTCGTACTGGTGAATATATTGAGTTTGAGGCACCGATTCCAGAAGTGTTTGAAGAAGCGCTAAATATTTTACGGAAATAGTATTGACAAATCATAAGAAAACTGAGATACTGACAACAGTTAAATAATGATCCTTTAACACAGCCCCGTGAGGTTGAGAAGGTAACGGTTTGAAATACTTAGGGTATGTTGTACCCTTTTTTCAAAAGTCCTCTCGCACACGCTGAGAGGACTTTTTTTATACCATTACTCTCACGCAAGAAAAAAACTTGGAGGTGTAGAGCATGCAAGAGAAAGCTGTCGTTTTAGATGACCAAATGATTCGCCGCGCTTTAACACGAATTAGTCATGAAATCGTGGAACGAAATAAAGGTGTCGATAATTGTGTTCTTGTCGGAATAAAAACACGTGGAATTTTTATTGCACAACGTTTGGCAGAACGAATTGGTCAAATTGAAGGAAAAGAGATGGAAGTAGGAGAGTTAGATATTACGTTGTATCGTGATGATTTAACACTACAAT
This sequence comes from Bacillus sp. SIMBA_074, assembly GCF_046534555.1. Taxonomy (NCBI): domain Bacteria; kingdom Bacillati; phylum Bacillota; class Bacilli; order Caryophanales; family Bacillaceae; genus Bacillus; species Bacillus sp. SIMBA_074. The sequence continues at coordinate 118,288 of NZ_JAWRYM010000006.1, forward strand.
CGAAACATAAAGAACCACTTGTAAAAGGTTCTGATATTCCTGTAGATATTACGAAGAAAAAAGTTATCCTTGTGGATGATGTGTTATATACAGGAAGAACAGTTCGAGCAGCAATGGATGCTCTTATGGATTTAGGTAGACCATCACAAATCCAATTAGCTGTTCTTGTTGATAGAGGTCATCGTGAATTACCAATTCGCGCTGATTATGTAGGAAAGAACATTCCAACATCTAGTGAAGAGCGTATCGAAGTTGATTTGCAAGAGACAGATCAACAAGATCGAGTAAGCATATACGATAAGTAAAGCCCTTTTAAATGTAGTCCTGTGAGGCTGCCAAAGGGTCTTGGCTTTCATATGTCAAATTTGGCATACGAAAGTGTAGGACTCTTTGTGCACAGGCACAAAGAGTTTTTTTATTGCAAAAATCAAAACTGAAGGAGGATGTAACAATGGAGCAAAAGCCAGTGTTAGACATTCATGAAGTACCGAAACCGGGAAAATGGTTATTATTAAGTATACAACATTTGTTCGCGATGTTTGGATCAACAGTGCTTGTTCCGTTTTTAACAGGACTGAATCCATCAGTAGCTTTAATATCAAGTGGATTAGGAACGCTAGCGTTTCTTCTAATAACGAAAGGTCAAGTACCAGCATATTTAGGATCATCATTCGCCTTTATTGCACCAATTATTACAGCAAAAACAGCAGGTGGACCTGGAGCAGCGATGCTTGGAGGAATGCTTGCGGGACTTGTTTACATCTTAATCTCACTCGGAATTAAGAAATCTGGGTCAGAATGGATTATGAAATTACTTCCGCCAATCGTAGTTGGACCAGTCGTAATGGTAATCGGTTTATCTTTAGCACATACAGCAGTGAACATGGCGATGAACGGTGCGGATGGTAAGTATAGCATTACACACTTTTCAGTAGCATTAGTAACATTAGCAATTACAATCATTTGCTCCATATTCGGGAGAGGATTTTTCAGTATCATACCAGTGCTACTTGGAATCATCGGCGGGTATATATTCGCTTACTTCCAAGGGCTAGTAGATTTAAAGCCAGTAGCTGAGGCAAAATGGTTTGTCATACCAGACTTCACAGTACCGTTTGTAACATATACTCCGGAGTTTTCATGGAAAATTGTACTCTTAATGGTGCCAGTTGCACTTGTAACAATTTCAGAACATATCGGACATCAAATTGTACTTGGAAATGTTATTAAAAGAGATTTAATTGAAAAACCAGGTTTACATCGTTCAATCTTCGGTGATGGGATAGCAACATTGATCGCATCACTAATAGGAGGACCACCGAATACAACGTACGGTGAAAACATCGGTGTGCTAGCAATTACGAGAGCATACAGTGTATACTTATTCATCGGTTCAGCAGTGTTCGCAATCATGTTTGGATTTATCGGGAAGATTTCAGCACTGATTCATTCGATTCCAACACCAGTTATGGGTGGTGTATCAATCTTACTCTTCGGTGTAATCGCATCAAGTGGTTTACGTATGATGGTAGACGATAAAACAGACTTAGGTGACAAACGAAACTTAATGATTGCATCAGTTATACTAGTAATCGGTATTGGCGGAGCGGTACTGCACGTAGGTGAATCGTTCCAAGTAGAAGGAATGGCGCTAGCAGCAATTGTAGGTGTACTATTAAATCTACTACTACCAGAGACAAAACAAACAAATAAAACCAAACAATCTAAGCAGATTGCTTCATAAAAATAACCTTTTAATTCAGTCCTGTGAGATAGAAAAGGGTGGCTACTTTAACGCACCCTAGTCTCAAAGACTAGGGTATTTTTATACAGTTATTGTTATATAAATTCAATGGTGTTATCATAAAAAACAGAAAGATGAGGGATGACGATGAGCCATTTGTTAACGATGAGTGAATTATCGGAACAAGAAATTTCAGAAATCCTAAAAGACGCAGAAGATTTCGCGAATGGAAAAGAGAGAAAAACGACAGAGCAAACATTTGTTGCGAACTTGTTCTTTGAGAATAGTACGAGGACGAGATTTAGCTTTGAAGTTGCTGAGAAGAGATTAGGACTTGAAGTATTAGACTTTTCCGCAGATGCATCTAGCGTACAAAAAGGAGAAACTTTATACGATACGATAAGAACACTAGAATCAATCGGAACAAAAGCGGTAGTCATCCGCCATGAGCAAGATCGTTACTTCGATGAATTAAAAGATCAGGTGAATATCCCAATCTTGAACGCTGGAGATGGATGTGGAAATCATCCAACGCAATGTCTACTCGATCTTCTAACAATTAAACAAGAGTTTGGAAGATTTGAAGGTTTGAAGATTGCAATAGTTGGGGATGTTCGTCATAGCCGAGTAGCACGTTCTAATGCAGAAGCATTAACGAAACTGGGCGCGACAATTTACTTTGCAAGCCCAGAAGAGTGGAAAGATGAAGAGAACACATTTGGAACGTACAAGAGTTTAGATGAACTTGTTCCAGAAGTGGATGTGATGATGTTACTTCGTGTACAACATGAGCGTCATGACCATTATGAAACAGACATTATGAAAGAGTATCACGAGCAACATGGGTTAACAGTTGAAAGAGAAAAACGTATGAAAGAAGGAAGCATTATTATGCATCCAGCCCCTGTAAACCGTGATGTTGAAATTGCGAGTGAACTTGTCGAGTGTGAACGCTCACGCATATTCAAGCAAATGGAAAACGGGGTCTACGTAAGAATGGCTGTACTAAAACGCGCATTACCAAATGTATTAGGAGGAATGAAACATGAATTATTTGTTTAAAAATGGTCGTTATATGAATGCAGAAGGAACAATCGTAGCAACAGATCTTCTCGTACAAGACGGTAAAATTGCGAAGGTAGCAGAAAATATTACGGCAGATAATGCTGAAGTAATCGATGTAAATGGAAAGTTAATCGCACCTGGATTAGTAGATGTACACGTTCATCTTCGTGAACCAGGTGGTGAACATAAAGAAACAATTGAAACAGGAACACTTGCAGCAGCAAAAGGTGGATTTACTACAATTTGCGCAATGCCAAACACACGCCCAGTACCAGATTGTAAAGAACATATGGAAGACCTGCAAAAGCGTATTAAAGAAAAAGCACATGTAAATGTATTACCATATGGAGCAATTACAGTACGTCAAGCAGGTTCTGAAATGACCGATTTTGAAACGTTAAAAGAACTTGGAGCGTTTGCTTTCACTGATGATGGCGTAGGCGTGCAAGATGCAAGCATGATGTTAGCTGCAATGAAGCGTGCATCGAAATTAAATATGGCAGTTGTTGCACACTGTGAAGAGAACACACTTATTAATAAAGGATGTGTACATGAAGGGAAGTTTTCTGAGAAACACGGATTAAACGGTATCCCATCAGTATGTGAATCCGTACATATTGCCCGGGACATCTTACTTGCGGAAGCTGCAAATTGTCACTACCACGTATGTCACGTAAGTACAAAAGGATCTGTACGTGTAATCCGTGACGCGAAACGTGCTGGAATTAAGGTGACAGCAGAAGTAACACCGCATCACTTAGTATTATGTGAAGATGATATCCCATCGGCTGATCCTAACTTTAAAATGAATCCACCGCTTCGAGGAAAAGAAGATCATGCAGCGTTAATTGAAGGACTATTAGATGGAACAATTGATATGATCGCAACTGACCATGCACCGCATACTGCAGAAGAGAAAGCGCAAGGGATTGAAAGAGCACCGTTCGGAATTACTGGTTTTGAAACAGCATTCCCGCTTTTATATACAAACCTTGTGAAAAAAGGAATCATTACATTAGAGCAACTGATTCAATTCTTAACAGAAAAACCGGCTGACACATTCGGTTTAGAAGCAGGGCGCCTAACAGAAGGTAGAAAAGCTGATATTACAATTATCGATTTAGAACAAGAAGAAGAAATTGATCCAACAACATTCTTATCAAAAGGAAAAAACACACCATTCGCAGGTTGGAAATGCCAAGGTTGGCCGGTTATGACAATCGTTGGTGGTAAGATCGCATGGCAAAAGGAGAGTGCATTAGTATGAAAAGACAACTTATCTTAGAAGATGGAACAGTATTAATTGGAAAAGGTTTCGGAGGAGAAATAGAAAAGTCAGGTGAGGTTGTATTTACAACTGGGATGACTGGATATCAAGAAACTTTATCTGATCCATCATACTGCGGTCAAATCGTAACATTTACGTATCCATTAATCGGAAACTACGGCATTAACCGTGATGATTTTGAATCAATTCACCCATCTGTAAATGGTTTAATCGTAAACGAAATTTGTGATCACCCATCAAACTTCCGTAATGAAATTTCGCTAAATGATTACTTGAAAGAAAGAAATATCCCAGGATTAGCAGGAATTGATACGAGAAAATTAACAAGAAAAATTCGTCAATATGGAACTTTACGCGGACGTCTTTGCAATATGGATGTGGATGTAGAGGACATCGTTAGCCAATTGAAAGCAACTGTCTTTACAGATCATGTGAAACGCGTATCAACAAAAGATCCATATCCAAGTCCAGGCCGTGGACACCGAGTTGTACTTGTAGACTTCGGAATGAAACATGGTATTTTACGAGAATTAAATAAGCGTGATTGTGATGTAATTGTTGTACCTTACAATACAACAGCAGAAGAAATTCTACGCCTTAGCCCAGATGGAATTATGTTAAGTAATGGACCTGGGGACCCAAAAGATGTACCAGAAGCAATTGAAATGTTAAAAGAAATTATTGGTAAAGTTCCTTTATTCGGGATTTGCCTAGGACATCAATTGTTCGCCCTGGCATCTGGTGCGAATACAAGTAAGTTAAAATTCGGTCACCGTGGTTTAAATCATCCAGTAAAAAATCTTGCAACTGGAAAAGTAGCAATTACATCTCAAAACCATGGTTACGCAGTAGAAGAAGAATCAGTTGGAAATACAGAACTGGAAATTACACATGTTGCTTTAAATGATGGAACAGTAGAAGGTCTTCGTCATACAAAGTTCCCAGCATTTACAGTGCAATACCATCCAGAAGCTTCTGCAGGACCAGAAGATGCAAATGATTTATTCGAAGATTTCTTAGCAATGATTGAAAACTTCAAGAAAGAAGGGGAAGAGTTATGCCAAAACGCCTAGACATTAACACAATTTTAGTAATCGGATCAGGACCAATTGTAATTGGGCAAGCAGCAGAGTTTGATTACTCTGGTACACAAGCTTGTCAATCTCTTAGAGAAGAAGGTTACAAAGTAATCCTTGTTAACTCTAACCCAGCAACAATTATGACAGATACTGCAACAGCAGATAAAGTATATATAGAACCATTAACATTAGAATTCGTAAGCCGTATCATTCGTAAAGAACGTCCAGATGCACTCCTACCAACATTAGGTGGTCAAACAGGCCTAAACATGGCTGTTGAACTTGCGAAATCAGGCATACTTGAAGAGTGCGGAGTTGAAATTTTAGGAACAAAATTATCAGCAATCGAGCAAGCCGAGGATCGTGATTTATTCCGTACATTAATGCAGGAATTAAATGAACCAATTCCATCTAGCACGATTATTCATACGCTGGAAGAAGCACATGAATTTGTAAAAGAAATTGGTTATCCAGTTATTGTTCGCCCAGCATTTACAATGGGGGGAACAGGTGGCGGAATCTGTAATAATGAAGAAGAACTAATTGAAATCGTATCAGGTGGATTAAAACATAGTCCAGTAACACAATGTTTATTAGAAAAGAGTATTGCCGGTTGTAAGGAAATTGAATATGAAGTAATGCGTGATTCGAATGATAACGCGATTGTAGTATGTAACATGGAAAATATCGATCCGGTTGGGGTTCACACAGGTGATTCTATCGTTGTAGCACCGAGCCAAACATTAAGTGACCGTGAGTATCAAATGTTACGAAACACTTCATTAAGAATTATTCGTGCATTAGGAATTGAAGGTGGATGTAACGTTCAGCTTGCACTTGATCCACATAGCTTCCAATACTATGTAATCGAAGTAAACCCGCGTGTGAGTCGTTCGTCTGCACTAGCATCTAAAGCAACTGGATATCCAATTGCGAAGTTAGCGGCGAAAATTGCAGTCGGTTTAACATTAGATGAAATTATAAACCCAGTAACACAAAAAACATATGCTTGCTTCGAGCCAGCATTAGACTATGTTGTTTCAAAAATTCCACGTTGGCCATTTGATAAGTTTGAATCAGCAAACAGAACACTTGGTACACAAATGAAGGCAACTGGTGAAGTTATGTCAATCGGACGTAACTTAGAACAATCATTATTAAAAGCGATTCGTTCTTTAGAGCTTGGCGTTTATCACCTAGAGTTAGACCACTTAAAAGAGCTTGATAAAGCAACGATGAAAAAGCGTATTATAAAAGCTGATGACGAGCGTCTGTTCGTTGTAGCAGAAGCAATCCGTCAAGGTGTAACGAAAGAAGAAATCAACGAATGGTGTGAAATGGACTTCTTCTTCTTACAAAAAATTGAAAATATCGTAAACATGGAACGCGAAGTAAAAGCGAATGTAGGAAATATGGAAGTGTTACAATCTGCTAAAGAAATGGGCTTCAGTGACCATTACATCGCCAATGCTTGGAACAAAACAGAGCGTGAAATTTACGATATGCGTAAAGAAAGCAATATGACTCCTGTTTATAAGATGGTAGATACTTGTGCGGCAGAGTTTGAATCTGCAACACCATACTACTACAGCACATATGGTGACGAGAATGAATCGATTGTAACAGATCGTAAGAGTGTAGTTGTACTAGGATCTGGTCCAATCCGTATTGGTCAAGGTGTTGAGTTTGATTATGCAACAGTTCACTCTGTATGGGCAATAAAAGAAGCTGGATATGAGGCAATCATTGTTAATAACAACCCAGAAACAGTTTCAACAGACTTCAGTATTTCTGACAAATTATACTTTGAACCATTAACAATCGAAGATGTAATGCACATTATCGATTTAGAAAAGCCAGAAGGTGTTATCGTCCAATTCGGTGGACAAACGGCAATTAACTTAGCGGCTAAATTAGAAGCACACGGTGTAAAAATCTTAGGAACATCACTTGAAGATTTAGACCGTGCAGAAGATCGTGATAAGTTTGAAGCAGCTTTAACAAAGCTTGGTATCCCGCAACCAGTTGGTAAAACAGCAACGACTGTAGAGCAAGCAGTAGCGATCGCTGACAAAATTGGTTACCCAGTATTAGTAAGACCATCTTACGTACTAGGTGGACGTGCAATGGAAATCGTATATCGTCAAGAAGAATTACTGCACTACATGAAAAATGCGGTTAAAGTTCACGCAGATCACCCAGTATTAATCGACCGTTATATGGTTGGTAAAGAAATTGAAGTAGATGCAATTTCAGACGGTGAGAATGTATTCATTCCAGGTATTATGGAACATATCGAACGCGCTGGAGTTCACTCTGGGGATTCAATTGGAGTATATCCACCACAGAGCTTATCTGAAAAACTAAAAGAACAAATTATTGAACATACAATTGGGCTTGGAAAAGGTTTAAACATTGTTGGATTACTAAACATTCAGTTTGTAGTATTCAAAGATGAAGTGTATGTAATTGAAGTAAATCCACGTGCGAGCCGTACAGTACCATTCTTAAGTAAAATTACAGGCGTACCGATGGCAAATATCGCAACGAAAGTTATTTTAGGTCAAAACCTTGTAGAACAAGGATATGGAACTGGCTATCACCCAGAAGAGAAGGAAGTGTATGTAAAAGCACCGGTATTCTCATTTGCGAAACTACGCTCAGTTGATACAACATTAGGGCCTGAAATGAAATCAACAGGGGAAGTAATGGGTAAAGATTTAACGCTTGAAAAAGCATTATATAAAGGACTTGTTGCTTCAGGAATTAACATTCCAACGCACGGATCAGTAATCATCACTGTAGCGGATAAAGATAAAGAAGAAGTGCTGGAAATTGCAAAACGCTTCCATGAAATCGGCTATAACTTATTAGCAACAGCAGGAACAGCACAATCGCTAACAGAACAAAACATTCCGGTGCAAGTTGTAAACAAAATTGATTCTGAAGACTACAACTTACTTGATATTATCCGTCAAGGGAAAGCGCAGTTTGTAATCAATACATTAACAAAAGGAAAACAACCAGCGCGTGATGGTTTCCGCATTCGCCGTGAATCAGTAGAAAATGGTGTGGCTTGCTTAACATCACTTGATACAACGAGAGCAATCTTGAGAGTATTAGAATCTATGACATTCTCAGCTCATTCAATGAAAGAAATTACGCAAACGAAGCGTCACGAGGTGGTACATGCATGATGCAAAAGCAAAATATGATCGTCGTTAACCAAAAAGAAATCGCAAAAAACATTTACGAATTAGTGCTTCAAGGGGATTTAGTGCAGCAAATGAACGATCCAGGGCAGTTTGTACACATTAAGGTAGCAGAGGGCATTACGCCCCTTCTGCGCCGCCCAATTAGTATTTGTAATGTCGATCAAGACAAGAACGAATTTACAATGCTATATCGTGCGGAAGGACAAGGGACAAAAACATTAGCGAAAAGAAAACAAGGTGAACTTGTAGATGTGTTAGGACCACTTGGTCATGGATTTCCTGTAGAAGAAGCGGAATCTGGACAAACGGCTCTATTAGTTGGTGGGGGAATTGGTGTACCACCACTATATGAATTGTCACAGCGTCTTGTAGCAAAAGGAGTACGCGTTATTCACATCTTAGGTTTCCAAACGAAAGATGTTGTCTTCTATGAAGAGAAATTCGCAGAACTTGGTGATACGTATGTTGCAACAGTTGATGGTACACATGGTACAAAAGGGTTTGTAACAGATGTAATCGATAGCTATGGAATTGACTTTGACATTCTCTACTCATGTGGACCTTTAGCGATGCTTCGTGCATTAGAAGGACGCTATAAGGAGAGAAAAGCCTACATTTCATTAGAAGAACGTATGGGCTGTGGTATCGGAGCATGTTTCGCATGTGTATGCCATTTGCAAGCAGATCCGAGTGGACATTCTTACAAGAAGGTGTGTAGCGACGGACCAGTATTTCCAATCGGGGAGGTTGTACTATGAACAGATTGCAAGTTGAATTACCAGGGTTATCATTAAAAAATCCAATCATCCCAGCATCTGGTTGCTTCGGATTTGGTCGTGAGTATGCACAGTTCTATGATTTAAGTGTACTTGGATCAATTATGATTAAAGCGACAACAAAACAACCTCGTTATGGAAACCCAACGCCTCGTGTTGCTGAAACACCAGGCGGAATGCTAAATGCAATCGGGCTTCAAAATCCTGGATTAGAAAAGGTAATGAATTCTGAATTACCTTTTCTCGAGCAATTTGATCTTCCGATTATTGCAAACGTTGCGGGTTCACAAGCTGAGGATTACGTAGCGGTTGCGAAGGCGATTTCAAAGGCACCTAATGTTCATGCGCTAGAATTAAATATTTCTTGTCCAAACGTAAAAACGGGTGGTATCGCTTTTGGTACAAATCCTGAAATTGCTGCTGATTTAACGAAGCGAGTAAAAGAGGTTTCTGAAGTACCGGTATATGTGAAATTGTCACCGAACGTGGCAAACATTGTGGAAATTGCAAAAGCAATTGAAAATGCGGGTGCGGACGGTTTAACGATGATTAATACATTGCTTGGTATGCGTCTAGATTTAAAAACTGCAAAACCAATTTTAGCAAACCGTACGGGCGGACTATCAGGGCCTGCGATTAAGCCAGTAGCAATTCGTATGGTACATGAAGTAAGTCAAGCGGTTAACATTCCGATCATCGGAATGGGTGGTATTGAAACAGCGGAAGATGTAATTGAATTCTTCTATGCGGGCGCAAGCGCGGTCGCAGTTGGAACGGCGAACTTTATCGATCCTTTCGTATGTCCAACAATTATTGAAGAATTACCTGCATTACTAGATGAATTAGGATTTGATCATATTTCGGAATGTCAAGGAAGGAGCTGGAAGCAAACATGTCACAGTCGTTAATCGTTGCACTAGATTTTCCAGGGAAACAAGAGGTAGAACAATTCTTACACCACTTTGAAGGGGAAGAGTTATTTGTCAAAGTTGGTATGGAGTTGTTTTACAAAGAAGGTCCTGCAATTATTACGTACTTAAAAGAAAAAGGACATAAAATCTTCCTAGATTTAAAACTTCATGATATTCCGAATACGGTAAAAAGCGCTATGCGTAGCCTAGCTAGTCTAGATGTAGATATGGTAAATGTTCATGCTGCTGGGGGAAGCAGTATGATGAAAGCTGCGATTGAGGGATTAGAGGAAGGTAAGCAAGAAGGAAAAGAGAGACCGATTTGTATTGCAGTTACACAATTAACAAGCACTTCGGAAGCTATGATGAAAAAAGAGATTGGCATTGAGAAAACGTTAGAAGAAGCGGTTGCTCATTATGCAAAATTAACGAAAGAAAGTGGACTTGATGGAGTTGTTTGTTCAACACTTGAAGTACCAAAATTACGTGAAGTATGCGGAAATGAATTTGTAACAGTAACACCGGGGATTCGTCTTGCAAGCGATGATGTAAATGACCAAGTGCGCGTAGCAACACCGAAACGTGCGAGGGAACTTGGTTCAAGCTACATCGTAGTTGGACGTAGTATTACAAAAGCAGAAAATCCGCTTGAAGCGTATAAAACAGTAAAACAACAGTGGGAAGGTGTAACAGTATGAAAAAAGAAATCGCATCGCATTTATTAGAAATTGGAGCAGTATTTTTACAACCGAATGACCCATTTACTTGGTCTTCTGGTATAAAATCACCAATTTATTGTGATAATCGTTTAACTTTATCTTATCCAAAAGTACGCCAAGCGATTGCAGCTGGATTAGAAGAGTTAATTAAAGAGCACTTCTCAACTGTAGAAGTTATTGCAGGAACAGCAACTGCTGGTATTGCGCACGCTGCATGGGTAAGTGATCGTATGGATTTACCAATGTGCTACGTGCGTAGTAAAGCAAAAGGTCACGGTAAAGGGAACCAAATCGAAGGAAAAGCTGAAAAAGGTCAAAAAGTAGTAGTAGTAGAAGACTTAATTTCAACTGGCGGTAGTGCAATTACATGTGTAGAAGTACTTCGCGAAGCTGGCTGTGAAGTATTAGGAATCGTATCAATCTTCACATACGAGCTTGAGTCAGGAAAAGAGAAACTAGAAGCAGCAAACGTAGCATCATATTCTTTAAGTGATTACAGTGCATTAACTGAAGTTGCAGCAGAAAAAGGTATGATCGGACAAGCTGAAACGAAAAAATTACAAGAGTGGCGTAAAAATCCAGCAAATGAAGCTTGGATTACAGCGTAACACGAAAAAAGACGACCGCGGGGGAACGTGGTCGTCTTTTTTATATCATTGCTAAAATTTTATGTAAAGTTCCATCGATATCAAAGAAAATCATAGTACAATCTCCTCACTAATAACTACTTATTGTTTTCTGCAACTTCATATCCTCTCACAAACAATAGAGTCATATAAGAAATAATAAATGAGAAGATACTATACATACCGACCCAAAAGAAAAACTTTGGAGGGAAGGCGATAGCACCTACTATTAAAAAACTAGCAAACGTTACAATTGGCATTACATAGTACGTTCTCGTTCTACGTGTTCCAATAACAGAAACGATAAAGATAAGTAATGGACAAATTAATAAGACAAAAATCAATTCATTCATAGTTATGTCCCCTTTTCTAATTGAAGTAATCTGTTTCTCGTAAACGTTTTGAAATAAATACTCTCCTAATATAACTTCGCTAACATATACATAATCCCTTTTGAAAGTCAGTAATAAATGATTGATTTCACAATGAAAAACGTAAGCAAGAGAATACTCGCTTACGCTATAGAATAAAAATCGCAACGATCGTGGTGACGATTAAGCCAATCACAACTGGTAAAAAGTTTCGGCGCGCAAGTTCAAACGGATCTACTTTGCATATGGCAGCGGCAGGAATAAGCGCCCAAGGAATTAAAGTGCCACCGCCAGTCCAGATTGCTGCAATTTGCCCAAGTGCTGTTAATGTAGCTGTTCCATGCCCAAGTGCTGTTCCGAAAAGATTGGCAATCGAACCAGCAAGTGATATACCGGAAAAGCCAGATCCATCTAAGCCTGTTATGACACCAACGATAGTTAATGTTCCTGCCGATACATATTGGTTTAAAGGAACAATTTGAGATAAGGCGATTCCTAAGTCGTTAATGATTCCATGTGAACCTTTCGGTAAATAGTCCCCGATAATTTTCACAAAGCCGCTATCTCCTAAATAAAAGAGTGCAGCAATTGGGATAACTGGACCAAAGATTTTAAATCCAAATTGGAGCCCTTCTATAAAATAATCGGTCGTTTTATTCAGTCCATTACTTTTGTAGGCGATGAGAGAAATGATGATAATCATAATAACAGTCGTCCCGCCGATAAGTGCAGTTGCATCGCTTCCTTGTAGTTTAAATTGAATCATGCAAAGAATATCTATGGCATATACGATCGGAATACAAATAGCGAGCCATTTTTTTGTCTGAGGAGATAATGAAGTGAGCGTTTTAGAAGACTCAGTTGATGGAATAGATTCTTGTATAGATAAGCCTGTATGAAATTCTTTTCGTAAGAAGAAAAATGCGACGGAAGTTGTCACAATACCCATAACAATAACGAGGGGAACACTGGCTGAAACAACGCTGGAAACAGGAAGACCAGCAGCATCTGCAGTTAATTTCGGTGCACCTTGAATTACGAAGTCACCAGATAGGGCGATGCCGTGTCCGAATAAGTTCATAGCAATGGCAACTCCAATTGGTGGAAGACCGACGCGTACAGCGACAGGTAATAAAATAGCTCCCATTAAGGCGACAGCCGGAGAAGGCCAAAAGAAAAAGGAAATTGTCATCATTAAAAGACCGATAATCCAGTAGGCATGTGCAGGTGTACGAATCATCTTTGTAAATGGTGAAATCATCGTATCATTTATGCCGGTATGAACGAGTAGGTTGCTCATTGATACGATAATGGAGATGATTAATATAGTTGGTAATAGTTCGGTAATGGCGTAAATGAAACTTTGAAAGATACCACTAATGGCAAGAGGGATAGAACTTGTAGCGGTTAATGCTAATAAAAAGATAAAAACGATACAAATGATCGTCGTATCTTTTCTAAAAATAAAAAAGGTAATAATAGTGAGTAAACAAAGAATATAGAGAGCATGTAAAAGCGTTAATTCAACTCCCATAACATTCACATCCTTTAGGCATTCGTGTAGTTCATTGTATGGAAGCTGTGAAAGTATGTGAGTATAGGAAAAAGAAAAAAAGTGAAATTTCATGTACTGTAATGGTAAGAACAATAAATGGATGTTACAATACAATTAATCCTAAAAATGGAATTAAGGGAGGACTTATGCGCAAAGAAATTGGATTTTGGGGATTTATCATATCTTGTAGTCTATTAATCATTTTAAATATGCTTACAAACAATGAATGGATAAGTATCATACCTGTTCTCGGGTTTGTTTTTATACTGTTATATCGTTGGGATGACATGAAACAACATGGTAAGAAAAGTATTAGAATTATGATAGGTATCATTGTTGTTTGTTCATTTGTCGTAGGGGTTATTTTAATAGAGGGCCAAAAGCAAATGGAGAAAATGTCTATTTTTCAAGATTGGATGTCTTCTGCGAAAGGTCTTTATCTTGTAATTGTAGTCGTTATTTTTCTAAGAGTCATGATAAGAATAGCAAGTTACATATTAAAGGAGGAGTAGAATGGGGGAGTACGAATGAGAGAGAAAATAGGGTATTATGGTGTGCTCGGTTGTTTAATATTATCAGTTATTTCGGGGCAATTTCTTAAAAGTGAATGGGTACCAGTAATATTATGTATAGGGGTATTGATTTTTGCTCCTATGTATCGCTGGGATGAATGGAAAGCATATAGTCGAAAAAAGAAAATTGTTTTCAGCATCGAGTTTGTCATTATAATTAGCACGATTCCGTTTTTGTTATTGAAAGGAAATGAGATAATAGATGGAATTGTAATGTTTCAAGGGTGGTTATTTATTGCGAAATTGCTATATTTAATATGCATTTTAATATCGGTAGCGGTAGTCGCTAAAAAAGTATACGAAAAGTTATTCGTTAATGAATAAAAGAAAATGCCACCTTATTCGGTGGCATTTTCTTACTTTACTGAATGAGCTTTTTGCATCTTTTTAATTAAACGAATTTGTCCGCGATGGTTGATCTCATCTTCAAATACGTGAAACCACTTAAAGTAGTTATGAAAAAACTCCTGTTAAAAAGTTCATGATTTTTAACAGGGAATGACAATTAGTTCCCGATTTGCCTTTGTAATAACCTCATAGCCCTCTTTTGTGATGACAATATCATCTTCAATTCTACACCCGCCCCAGTTTGGTATATAAATACCTGGTTCAACTGTAACAACCATACCTTCTTCTAAAGTAGCCTTACTTTCTTGGGATAGACGGAGAGGTTCATGAATTTCTAACCCAAGACCATGACCAGTAGAGTGGCCAAAATATTGACCGTATCCATGTTCTGTAATGTAATCTCTCGTTATATCATCGATACTTTTTGCAGTTTCTCCAGGTTTAATGGCTTTAGTTCCACGCTTTAATGCTTCTAATACAACATTATATATTTTTTTAAATTCTTCTGATGGTTCGCCGATTGCTACAGTACGTGTTAAATCGGAACAATACCCGTTATAAAGTGCACCGAAATCTAATGTAACGATATCGCCATGTTCGATTATTTTATTCGATGCAACCCCATGAGGAAGAGAAGAACGAACGCCAGAAGCTACAATGATTTGAAATGATGAGGATGTAGCTCCTTTTTTTCGCATGAAAAATTCTAATTCATCTCGGACATCGGTCTCACTTATTCCTGGTTTTAAAAATTGAAGAATGTGGTGAAATGCTTCGTCAGCAATATTAGCTGCAATTTTCATTGTTTCTATTTCAGGCGTGTCTTTAATGATACGAATATCTTCAATGATTTCGCACACCTGCACCATTTCCGCATGTATATATTTTTGTAAGTTCTTATATTGTTGCAATGTCATGTTATTTTCTTCAATTCCAAGTTTTTGAATGTTTAATTTTGATACTTGATTTGCGATTTCTTTTTCTAGATTTCCTTTATGCATAATAATTTCAGCTTCTTTTATTTGTGATTTCGCTTGATCTACATAGCGAAAATCCGTTATAAAAACAGCGTTATCCGCAGAGATTAAGACGACGCCAGCACTACCTGTAAAGCCTGTTGCATATTGGCGATTTTCTTTTTTTGTAATAAGTAATCCGTCAATTTCATAGTTTTTTAGTTGATTTTGGATTTTATTAATTCTTAAAGTCATGTTAATTCCCCCTTTTCACAGTATTGAATAAAGCAAGTAGCGTGCCAAAATATATATATTAGGGGAAATCAAAAATTTATCCTGCTATTTGTGGGGGGCGGGCTGCCCGTAAAAGCCTGATTGCTTAAATAATCAGTAGGGAGTGTAAAAAAACTTATACAAATATGAAAATATATTGTCAATTTTTTTTGACAATATATTGTTAAAGAAAGTGACAGATTGCATGGATTAAAGAAAAAGAAAGTAAAGTTAAAGCAATCGCTACTGATGAAAATAATGGAACGATGAGACGTATAGGAGCTTCATACGAAAGATATAAGATAACATAGAAAAATGCGTTGCTTGCTAGCAACGCATTTTTAAGTATTTAAGCTTTTAATTTCATTACGATGTCAGCATCTGGTGTTACATATAATGTTTGTTGATTGTCATATGTAACAAATCCAAGTTTTGCACCGCTCGGTTTTTTGACATGGCGTACCTTTGTGAAATCTACAGGAACAGAACTAGAATCTTTTGCTTTACTGTAATAAGCAGCGATTTTAGCGGCCTCTTGTAAAGTCTCTTCCGTAGGTTCAAGAGAACGAATGACAACGTGGGACCCAGGTATGTCTTTCGTATGTAACCAAATTTCATCACGACGGGAGAATTTCGTTGTTAAATAATCATTTTGCTTATTGTTTTTTCCGACGAAAATTTCTGTGCCATCACTAGCTAAATATTTGTCCAATACTGGTTTTGTCGGTTTTTTCTTTGTGTTTTTCTTCTTACGATTACGTACATAACCTTCTTCGGTCAGTTCTTCACGAATCTCTTCAATATCTTTTGAAGAAGCAACCTCCATTTGTTGAAGTAAGCTATCGAAATAAAGAATTTCTTCATTTGTTTTTACGATTTGTTCTTCTACAATAGCAACTGAATTTTTCGCTTTTTGGTACTTTTGGAAATAGCGTTGTGCATTTTCAGATGGTGTTTTTAAAGGATTTAATGTGATTTTTACAGTCCCACCATTTTCGTCGTAATAGTTAACGACTTCTATCTCTTTATCACCTTTTTTCAAAGCGTACATATTGGCTGTAAGTAGCTCTCCAAATAGTTGATATTTATCTGCTTTTCCGGCATCTTGTAATGTTTTTTCTAGTTTAATTAGCTTCTTTTCGTTTTTTGTTTTTTCATTTTGCATAAAGCGTTCTAAATCGTGAGCTTGTTGTTTTACACGATCGCGCTCTGCTTTACCAAAGAAGAAACGATCTAATAATTCACTAACAGATGAAAATGTTTTTTCGTTTCCTTGTAAGTGAGAAAGAGGGAATAGGTAAAAGAACTCTTTTCCATTTGCTGTTATCATTGCTGGCACGTACTGATGTGTTAGCAAAGGTTTTTGCAAGCTGAAGAAAGCTTCAGATAATGCTTTTTCATTTGCCATACCTGCTTTTTTTACAACTTCTTTTGCAAATAATGGGGAAATTCCCATGAATGCTCCGACAAGTTGTTTGTCCATGTTGCCAGATAAAAAGTCTAGCGGTTTAATAAAATCATCTTCTGTTTCGATAAGAAGCGGATTAACTTTATGTTGTGCCGGTGGGGCAACATATTCAGCTCCAGCATATACAGTACGATGTCGGTTTACCGCTAAAGAAACGTGTTTTAAGCTATCTAAAATAACATTTGTTTTCGTATCTACTAAGATAATATTACTGTGTCGTCCCATTATTTCGATTACTAATGTTTTTACTGATTCGTCACCGATTTCATTGCGACTGCGGACTGTAATTTGAATAATACGTTCTAAGTCAATTTGTTCAATTTTTTCAATAAATCCGCCTTCTAAATGTTTGCGAAGAAGCATACAAAACATCGGCGGTAGCGCTGGTGAATTGTAGTTTTGATTTGTTAAGTGCATACGCGCATATGTAGGGTGAGATGAAAGAATTAGCTTTTGGTTTTTTCCGTTTGCTCGAATATGTAATAAAACTTCATATTTTGAGGGTTGATATATTTTTGAAATTCTTCCTGTTTGAAGAGAATTTGCAATTTCATGTGTAATTGCTCTTGTAAATAATCCATCGAATGCCATGAATGAACACTCCTTTCTAACTAAAAGTTAATTATAGCATTTTTTTGGACGAGGCTGAATAAGCTTTCATTAGAGTATGTCTGGAATCAGGAGGTCGATGGCAGGATGAACTGGTATGAAATGCGAGCACATGAAGTGGAGGAAAGAACGAATACGAATGTGGAGGTAGGTCTTACAGAGCAAGAAGCAGAGGGCCGATTAAAGAAATTTGGTACAAATGAATTGCAAGAAGCAAAGCGGCCTTCTGCGCTTATGGTGTTTTTAGCGCAATTTAAAGATTTTATGGTACTTGTTTTATTTGGTGCTACAATTATTTCAGCTTTTTTAGGAGAGTATATTGATTCGATTGCAATTGTTGCAATTGTTATTATTAATGGTGTCCTCGGTTTCTTCCAAGAGAGGAAAGCTGAAAAATCGTTGGAAGCTTTAAAAGAATTGGCAGCTCCTCAAGTTACTGTACTAAGAAATGGGAAGTGGATAAAAGCGCCATCAAAAGCGCTTGTACTAGGTGATATTATTAAATTTTCTAGTGGTGACCGTATTGGCGCGGATGTTCGCCTTGTGGAATCTTCAAGTTTATATATTGAAGAATCGGCTCTTACAGGAGAGTCATTGCCTGTACAAAA
Organism: Bacillus sp. SIMBA_074; assembly: GCF_046534555.1. NCBI lineage: Bacteria > Bacillati > Bacillota > Bacilli > Caryophanales > Bacillaceae > Bacillus > Bacillus sp. SIMBA_074. The sequence continues at coordinate 136,471 of NZ_JAWRYM010000006.1, forward strand.
GAAGGTAGATGCGTTACAAGGTCAAGATGTTTCAATTGGTGATCAAAAAAACATGGCATTTATGGGGACGATGATAACGAGAGGTGCTGGAACAGGGGTAGTCGTAGCAACTGGAATGAATACAGCTATGGGGCAAATTGCAAATATGTTGCAAAATGCTGAGCAAATGGAAACGCCATTACAAAGAAGATTAGAACAGCTTGGAAAAATTTTAATTATTGTTGCTCTTATTTTGACGGCTCTTGTTGTACTAGCTGGTGTATATCAAGGGAATGAAGTGTATCACATGTTTTTGGCTGGGGTTTCGCTTGCTGTTGCAGCTATTCCAGAAGGATTGCCAGCTATCGTTACGGTTGCGCTGTCACTTGGCGTACAGCGTATGATTAAAAAGAGGGCAATTGTGCGAAAGTTGCCAGCTGTAGAAACGTTAGGCTGTGCTTCTGTTATTTGCTCAGATAAAACAGGAACAATGACACAAAATAAAATGATGGTAACACATATGTGGTCAGGCGGAGAATTGTGGAAAGTAACAGGTCAAGGCTATGAGCCAACAGGTTCGTTTATGAAAGGTGAAGAAGTAATTGACCCTACTAAGACGAAATCACTGTATCAACTACTTACATTTGGCTGTTTATGTAATAATGCGAATGTTATTCAAAAGAAAAAGACGTATGTGTTAGATGGAGATCCAACAGAGGGAGCTCTCGTTGCTGCTGCAATGAAGGCGGGAATATCACGTGAAGCTCTTAAAGGAAAGTTTGAAGTCATTCGTGAATTTCCTTTTGATTCAACTAGAAAAATGATGAGTGTTATTGTTCGTGATCGTGAAGGTAAAAAATTTGTTATTACAAAAGGAGCACCAGATGTTCTTTTGCAAATGAGTCAAACAATTTTGTGGGGAAATAAGCAGCAGCCTTTAAGTGAAATGTATCGAAAAGAAGTGCAGGCAGCGATTCATAGTTTAGGAAGTCAAGCTTTACGAACGATTGCGGTGGCATTTAAACCGTTAAAAGCTACAGATTCAATTGAACATGAAAGAGAAGTCGAGCAGGATTTTATGCTTGTTGGAATACAAGGAATGATAGATCCGCCAAGACTAGAAGTGGCGCAAGCGGTGAAAGAGTGTAAGGAAGCTGGGATTAGAACCGTAATGATTACGGGAGATCATAAAGTGACGGCAATGGCAATTGCGGAACAGCTAGGGGTTTTACCGGCGGGGGGACGCGTTGTTGAAGGTGTAGAACTTGCGAATATGGATGTAGAGGCATTAGAAGATATTGTAGAAGATACGTATGTATTCGCTCGTGTGTCCCCTGAGCATAAATTGAAAATCGTTAAGGCGCTACAAAATAAGGGACATATAGTAGCTATGACAGGTGATGGAGTGAACGATGCTCCAGCTATTAAAACAGCTGATATAGGGATTGCGATGGGAATTACAGGGACAGATGTTGCAAAAGAAGCTTCGTCACTTGTGTTGTTAGATGATAACTTTGCTACGATTAAATCGGCGATTAAAGAAGGTAGAAACATATATGAAAATATTCGGAAGTTTATTCGGTATTTGTTAGCATCTAACGTTGGTGAAATTTTAGTTATGTTATTTGCGATGTTACTTGCACTGCCATTGCCGATGGTTCCAATTCAAATTTTATGGGTGAACTTAGTTACTGACGGTTTACCAGCAATGGCATTAGGTTTGGATAAGGCTGAAGGAGATGTGATGAAGAGAACACCACGCCATCCGAAAGAAGGGGTGTTCGCTAGAGGGCTTGCGTGGAAAATTATAAGTCGTGGTTTTCTAATCGGGGCAGTGACATTAGTAGCGTTTATTATTGCATTTAACCAGCATCCGAATGAATTGAAGTATGCACAAACGGTAGCCTTCGCAACATTAGTACTGGCTCAGCTTATTCATGTATTTGATTGTCGTAGTGAACATTCTATATTTCACCGCAACCCGTTTGGAAATATATATTTAGTAGGGGCGGTTATTATTTCTTTACTGTTAATGCTTGTAGTTATATATTATCCACCATTACAGCCGATTTTTAGCACAATGCCGATACAAGCACGAGATTGGTTGTTAATTGGAGGATTATCATCTATTCCGACCTTCTTATTAGTAGGATCCTTATTAACAAGAAAAAAGGAGAAAAAGAAAAAGCCGCTGTTATATAAGAAGGGATTAAACTTGAAATAGTCAATGATATGAAAATATGATATAATTTACAGAAGGTAGTAGAGTCGCATCTCTATTGCCTTTTTCATTGAGTTATTTCATGGCTTGGATGTGATAAAGATGATTTGTAGTATGACAGGATTTGGAAGATCGAAGGTAGAAAACGATACTTTTCAAATAACAGTAGAAATGAAGTCGGTGAACCATCGTTTTTTAGAAATGAGTATTCGGCTTCCGAAGCAAATGATGGCGTTTGAAGACAAGATTCGTAAAATAATTGCAAAGCAAGTTCGCCGTGGACGTATTGAAGTGTCTATTAGTATAACAGGTGAAGGGCTTGTTGAAAGAAAATTAACTGTGAATTGGGAACTTCTCAAGCAGTACCGATCCATTATGGAAGATATAAAAGGGAAATTTCAATTACAAGATTCTATTACACTCGGGCAACTAATGGGAATGCCAGAAGTAACGGCAGTTGAAGAAATAGAAAATGTAAATGAACAATTTGAAACCGGTTTATATGAAGCTGTTCGCCAAGCTGCTCATATGTTGAAAACGATGAGAGATGGCGAAGGAGAACGATTACATAAAGATATAGCATATCGTTTGCAAGAGATTCATAATTGTGTAAATGCAATTATTCCACATGCACCAATTGTTACACAAAAATATCGTGAACGATTAGAAAATCGCTTAAAAGAATTACATAATCAAGATTTAGATGAACAACGATTGTTGACAGAAGTAGCAATATTTGCAGAGCGTTCAGATATTCACGAAGAATTAGTTCGATTACAAAGTCATTTAGATCAATTTCGTGAAGCACTGCAAATTACAGAGCCTGTTGGAAGGAAAATGGACTTCATCGTGCAAGAGATGCATAGGGAAGTTAATACGATAGGTTCTAAGGCAAATGACTTAACAATTTCAAAATATGTCGTAGAAATGAAAAATAACCTTGAAAAAATTCGTGAACAAGTACAAAATATTGAGTAGCTTTCAAAAAATATATAAAGTTATACGTGGTGGAGAAATCGGATAGACTTACTAGGAGGCGCAAACTATGGCCATGCGGTTTTTAAATATTGGATACGGAAATATTGTATCTGCTCATCGAATTATTGCTATTGTAAGTCCGGAGTCAGCTCCTATTAAACGGACAGTACAGGAAGCGCGTGAACATAATGCTTTGCTTGATGCTACGTATGGGAGAAAAACAAGGGCGGTTATTGTTATGGATGATGGGCATGTAGTATTAAGTCCAATTCAGCCAGAGACGATTGCACATCGTTTGAATAATAAAGAAGATTTAAGTGAGGAAGGGTAGGTTTTACATATTTATGAGAAGTAGAAGAGGATTGCTCATCGTTCTTTCGGGACCTTCTGGTGTCGGGAAAGGAACGGTTCGAAAAGAGCTGTTTAGCCATGAAGACACACGTTTTCAGTACTCTATTTCAGTAACGACACGTAAACCGCGTGAAGGTGAAGTAGATGGTGTGGATTATTTCTTTAAAGAGAGAGAAGAATTTGAAGAAATGATTCGTAATGAAAAGTTACTTGAATGGGCTGAGTTCGTTGGTAATTATTACGGAACACCGATTGATTATGTTGAAAAAACGTTACAAGAAGGAAAAGATGTGTTCTTAGAAATTGAAGTGCAAGGAGCAATTCAAGTTAAGAAAGCCTTCCCAGCAGGTGTATTTATTTTCTTAGCACCTCCAAGTTTATCTGAACTAAAGAACCGAATTGTCGGCCGTGGTACAGAAACTGAAGATGTTATTGAAAATCGTTTAACTGTAGCGAAAGAAGAAATCGAAATGATGGACGCTTATGACTATGTTGTAGAAAACGATCAAGTTGAATTAGCTTGCGACCGAATTAAAGCAATTGTGGTTGGTGAACATTGCCGCCGCGAAAGAGTGGCAAAATACTATAAAGAAATGACGGAGGGTCTATAATTATGTTAAATCCATCAATTGACTCATTATTAACAAAAATCGATTCTAAATATACACTTGTAACAGTAGCTGCAAAGCGTGCACGTGAAATGCAAATTGCTGACAATTGTGTTATTGAAAAGCCTGTTTCTTATAAATGTGTAGGTAAAGCGTTAGAAGAAATCGATTTAGAAGTATTAAAATATGTACCAAGCGATGACACAATAATTGATTAAGACATTCTTTTCGACAAATTAAAACATAGACTTTATAATTTTCTATGTAACGGTAACAACCTATTTACAAGTAGGTTGTTATTTTTTTACGATAGGGATGAAAAGGAATCGAAAAAGACGGAACGAAATACTGGTACTGACGAGCTGGAAATTCTATTTCAGTAGAATAAGTTTGAAAAAGAAAGAGGACGAGTCATATGCTAAAAGGGAAAAAGATACTTCTATGTGTAACAGGAGGCATTGCAGTTTTTAAAGCGGCTGCGTTAACAAGTAAATTGACACAAGCTGGCGCTCTTGTAAAAGTAATGATGAGTGAGTCGGCAATGAAGTTTGTTACGCCTCTTACATTTCAAGCACTTTCTCGCCATGATGTATATACGGATACGTTTGATGAGAGAGACTCCGCTGTTATTGCTCATATTGATTTAGCGGATTGGGCAGATGTTGTACTTGTTGCACCTGCTACAGCTAATTGCATTGGAAAGTTAGCTGGCGGTATTGCTGATGATATGATTACAACTACTTTGTTAGCTACTACAGCTCCAGTGTGGATTGCACCTGCTATGAATGTGCATATGTATGAAAATAAAATTGTTCAAAAAAACATGATGACGTTAAAAACATTAGGATATACATTTATTGAGCCTGGGGAAGGTTTTTTAGCATGTGGTTATGTAGCAAAAGGAAGACTGGAAGAACCTGAAGCAATTATTGGACGATTAGAAGAGGCTTTCTCGGAACAACAACCATTGCAAGGAAAACGAATATTAATAACAGCTGGACCGACACGTGAAAAGATTGATCCGGTTCGTTTTATGACGAATTTTTCTTCTGGAAAGATGGGGTATGCGATCGCAGAAGTTGCAGCAGGCTTAGGTGCTGATGTCATACTTGTGTCAGGACCGACAGCATTAGAGTCACCATTACATGTCACAACAATACAAGTAGAATCTGCACAAGATATGTTAGAGGCAGTCCTTCTGCATTATCAGAGTGTGGATGTTGTCATCAAAACAGCAGCCGTTGCAGATTACCGTCCGAAATATGTTCATGATAATAAAATGAAAAAGAAAAATGGCGATTCTGTAATTGAATTAGAAAGAACAGTGGATATTTTAAAAACGTTAGGTGAGAAGAAGGACCGACAGTTACTTATCGGTTTCGCAGCTGAAACGACAAACATAGAGGAATACGCAACGAGAAAATTACGTGAGAAAAATGCAAATATGATTGTTGCGAATGACGTGAAAGCGCAAGGAGCTGGGTTTGGTACGGATACAAATATTGTGACAATGTATAGAAAAGATGGAGAAATCATTGAGCTGCCACTTTTAACGAAGAAAGAAGTGGCTCGTGAAATATTAAAGCAAATAGAAATGATGTTAGAAGATGATTATGTATGAAGTTTGCAAGTGTAATTGTTGATGTACCTGCACGTCAAACAGATCGACCGTTTGATTATATTATCCCTAAAAAATGGGAAGATATCGTGCAAACAGGAATGCGTGTAGTAGTCCCATTCGGTCCGAGGAAATTGCAAGGTTTTATTATTGGCATAAAGGATTCGGTTGAACTAGAAAGTAAAAAGTTAAAAGCGTTGTATGAAATATTAGATGTCACTCCGGTTTTAAATGATGAATTATTAAAACTTGGGTATTGGCTTACAAGTGAAACGTTATGTTATATGATTTCAGCTTTTCAGGTGATGCTTCCGACGGCGATTAAAGCAACATATAAAAAGCGTCTGCAACTTCGTAACCAAGAAGAAGTAGCACCAGAAATTCTTTCTTTATTTCAAGGGAAGGAAACGATAGATTGGGAAGTTATCGAAGCACAGCCGCACCTATATCGCACTATTCAACAAGAAATTAAAAATGGTACGACTGAAGTGGTTTATCAAGTAAAGGATAAAGTGCAGAAGAAGAAACAAAGAGTAGTTCAACCGGAGTTGCCGGCAGATAAATTGGAATTAGCAGCATTTGAACTGAAAAGTAAAAAACAACAAGATGTACTCTATTATTTTGTAGAAAACTACAAAAGTGTACCGTTAAAAAATTTAACAGAAGAATTACAAATAACAGATGCTCCAATAAAAGCACTTGTTAAAAAGGGTCTAATCTCAGAAAAGTATGTAGAGGTATACCGGAGTCCATATGACGATGATGATTTTGAACAAACGAAACCATTTCCGCTTACTGAGGAACAAAAACAAGTAATTACACCGATTTTGTCATCAATTACAAATGAAACTTACAATCCATTTTTACTATATGGTGTTACAGGAAGTGGTAAGACTGAAGTGTATTTACAATCTATAGCAGCGGTGCTCGAGAAAGGAAAAGAAGCAATTGTGCTTGTTCCTGAAATTGCGCTAACGCCCCAGATGGTAGATCGCTTTAAAGGTAGGTTCGGTTCGCAAGTTGCAGTTCTTCACAGTGCGCTTTCTGTTGGCGAGAAATATGATGAATGGCGAAAGATATTAAGAAAAGAAGTGAAAGTTGTAGTTGGTGCGCGTTCAGCTATTTTTGCTCCATTCGAAAATTTAGGAATCATTATTATTGATGAAGAGCATGAATCAAGTTATAAGCAAGAGGATAACCCAAAGTATCATGCAAGAGATGTAGCAGTGTGGAGAGGACAATACCATAAGTGTCCAATCGTTCTCGGAAGTGCAACGCCGACACTTGAATCGTTTGCTAGAGCGAAAAAAGGTGTCTATGGGTTGCTTACAATGGAAAAACGTATGAACAAACAAGCTTTGCCGACTGTAGAAATTGTTGATATGCGTGAAGAGCTTCGTGATGGAAATCGCTCAATGTTTTCAAAGGCACTGCATGAAAAAATAGCAGATCGATTAGAAAAGAAAGAACAAATGGTTCTCTTTTTAAATAGAAGGGGTCATTCTACGTTTGTGATGTGTCGTGATTGTGGGTATGTCGTACAATGTCCGCATTGTGATATTTCGTTGACATATCACAAAATGAACCATCGTTTAAAGTGTCATTATTGTAGTCATGAGGAAAATATGCCAACGGAGTGTCCCGCTTGTAATAGTACGTATATTCGTTTCTTTGGTACAGGGACGCAAAAGGTTGAAGAAGAAATCACAAAACTATTCCCTGAGGCGCGGGTCATTCGAATGGATGTGGATACAACAAGCCGTAAAGGAATGCATGAAAAATTATTAAAGGCGTTTGGTGAAGAGAAAGCAGATATATTACTTGGAACACAAATGATTGCAAAAGGGCTTGATTTTCCGAAGGTGACGCTTGTTGGCGTTTTAACGGCGGATACGATGCTTCATCTACCTGATTTTCGGGCGAGTGAAAAGACGTATCAGCTATTGACACAAGTGAGTGGACGTGCAGGAAGACATGAATTGCCAGGTGAAGTTGTAATTCAAACGTATACGCCGGAACATTACAGTGTAGAATTAGCAAAGAATCAACAATATGATGTATTTTATGAGCACGAAATGCAAATGAGGCAAATGAGACAATATCCGCCATATTACTACGTTGTACTTGTAACGGTATCTCATCCGGAGTTATTAAAGGCAGTCCAAGTGACGGAAAAAATTGTCGGTCATTTACGAACGCATTGTTCAAGGCAAACAATGGTGTTAGGGCCGGTTGCTTCAGCAATTCCAAGGATAAAAGATAGATATCGTTACCAATGCATGATAAAATACAAACGGGAACCAAACTTAAAGAACGTGCTCAAAATGGTAAATGAACATTATCAAGCAGAAATGCAAAAAGAGCTACAAATCTCAATTGATTTTAATCCAACAATGTTAATGTAGCGGAGGGAAATATGGCAGTTTTAGAAATTGTAAAGCATCCAAATGAAGTGTTAGAAACACCATGCGAAAGAGTAATTAACTTTGATAAAAAGTTAGTGAAATTGTTAAAAGATATGCATGAAACAATGTTAATTGCAGACGGAGTTGGTCTAGCTGCGCCACAAGTGGGTGTAAGCTTGCAAGTTGCTGTTGTTGATATAGGTGATGATACGGGTAAAATTGAATTAATTAATCCTGTTATTTTAGAAAAACGTGGTGAACAAGTAGGTCCCGAAGGCTGCTTAAGCTTTCCGGGACTTTATGGTGAAGTGGAGCGTGCAGATTACATTAAAGTACGTGCACAAAATCGTCGCGGTAAAATATTTTTATTAGAAGCGGATGACTTCTTAGCGCGTGCAATTCAGCATGAAATCGATCATTTACACGGTGTTTTATTTACATCTAAAGTGAAAAGGTATTATGAAGCAGGCGAATTAGAATAGGTTTAAAAGGAGCGGTTTTTGAATGATGAAAGTAGTATTTATGGGGACACCGGACTTTTCTGTGCCGGTGCTTCGTCGTCTTATCGAGGACGGATATGACGTAGTTGGTGTTGTAACGCAACCTGATCGTCCAGTTGGTAGAAAAAAGGTTTTAACACCTACTCCTGTTAAAGTAGAAGCGGAGAAACATGGTATTCCAGTAGTACAGCCGTTAAAAATTCGTGAAAAAGACGAATATGAAAAAGTATTAGCACTAGAGCCAGACTTAATTGTAACAGCAGCATTTGGACAAATCGTACCGAATGAAATTTTAGAAGCGCCAAAGTATGGATGTATTAATGTCCACGCATCATTACTTCCAGAACTTCGCGGTGGTGCACCAATTCATTATGCGATCATGGAAGGTAAAGAGAAAACAGGTATTACAATTATGTATATGGTAGAAAAATTAGATGCGGGCGATATATTAACGCAAGTAGAAGTAGAAATTGAAGAGCGTGAAACAACAGGTTCATTATTTGATAAGTTAAGCGAAGCAGGAGCACACCTTTTATCTAAAACGGTTCCTTTACTAATTCAGGGTAAACTAGAACCAATTAAACAAAGTGAAGCTGAAGTGACGTTTGCATATAATATAAAACGTGAGCAAGAGATAATTGATTGGACAAAAACAGGTGAAGAAGTATACAATCACATTCGCGGATTGAATCCATGGCCAGTTGCTTATACGACTTTGGCAGGACAAGTTATTAAAGTATGGTGGGGAGAGAAGGTCTCTATTACAGAGAAAGCTGAACCAGGTACAATAGTAGCTCTTGAAGAAGATGGATTTGTTGTTGCAACAGGGAACGAGACAGGCGTTAAAATCACTGAATTGCAACCATCTGGTAAAAAGCGTATGAGTTGTTCACAATTTTCACGTGGAACAAAACCTGAAATTGGTACGAAGTTAGGAGAAAATGCATGAGACAAAATGTTCGTGAATTAGCTCTGGATGGCTTAATTCAAGTAGAAAAAAGTGGTGCATATAGCAACTTACTTTTAAATAATTTGATTGAAAAAAATACAATTGACAGAAAAGATATTGGTTTATTAACTGAAATGGTATATGGAACAATTCAACGTCGTGACACACTAGATTATTATTTACAACCATTTTTAAGAAAAAAGGTTGAAGCGTGGGTAAGAGTGTTGCTTCGCCTATCTCTATATCAAATGCTATATTTAGACCGAGTTCCAGAAAGAGCGGCTATTCATGAAGCAGTTGAGATTGCAAAGCGTCGTGGGCATAAAGGGATTTCAGGCATGGTGAACGGAGTATTGCGTTCAATTCAGCGAGAAGGTGTACCTTCGTTAGAAGAAATCGAAAATCCAGTAGAACGACTTGCGATTGCAACGAGTCATCCAATGTGGCTTGTACAAGAATGGGCATCCGAATATGGTTTAGAGACAGCAGAGAAAATGTGTGAAGTAAATATGTTGCCACCTGTACCAACAGCACGTGTAAATGTTGATAAAGTAACGGTAGAAGAAGCGGTTGCGTTATTAGCTGATGAGGGTATAGAAGCAAAACGTGGTGAATTGTCAGAGGATGCAATTCAAATTGAAAGAGGAAATGTCGCACATACAGAAGCGTTCAAAAAAGGTTTCCTTTCTATTCAAGATGAAAGCTCAATGCTTGTAGCACGTGCTTTAGAACCGAATAAAGGAGATACAGTTCTAGATAGTTGTGCTGCTCCTGGCGGAAAAACAACTCATATTGCAGAGCGTTTGGACGGAACTGGTAAGGTAATGTCGCTTGATTTACACGCACATAAAGTACGTTTAATTGAACAACAGGCGAAGAGACTTGGTTTAGAAAATGTAGAAACGATGGCTTTAGATGCTAGAAAAGTTCAAGAGCATTTTGCAAATGAATCTTTTGACAAAATATTAGTAGATGCACCATGTTCTGGATTTGGTGTTATTAGACGTAAACCTGATATTAAGTTAGGTAAAGATAAGGGCGATAGTGAAAGGTTATCAACGATTCAACTTGCGATACTAGAAAAAATAGCACCATTGTTAAAACAAGGTGGTCGCCTTGTTTATAGTACGTGCACAATTGAAAAAATAGAAAATGAACAAGTAATAAAGCAATTTTTACAAGAGCATCCTGAATTTGAATGGGATACTACGATAAAAGATCGCATGCCAGAAAAGTTAAATCCGTATATTGATGAAGGTCAAGTACGAATTTTACCGCATTATTTTGCAACAGATGGCTTTTATATTGCTTGTTTAAGAAAGAAGGTGTAGCATCATGGAAACGACTGTAAAAAAACAAAAGAAAAATCTAGAAACAAAGAAACCATCAATTTATTCTTTACAACTTCATGAAATGCAAGATTGGTTAAAGGAACAAGGAGAACCTAAGTTCCGTGCAGGACAAATTTTTGATTGGCTATATAAAAAACGTGTAAAAAATTATGAGGATATGTCAAACCTTGCTAAAGGATTGCGCGATAAATTGTCGAATTCCTTTGATATTACTACTTTAAACACTTTAGTAAAACAAACGTCTTCGGATGGAACGATTAAATTCCTATTCCAGTTATACGATGGATACTCTATTGAAACTGTACTAATGCGACATGAATATGGAAATTCCATTTGTGTAACAACACAGGTGGGTTGCCGCATTGGCTGTACGTTCTGTGCTTCTACACTTGGTGGGTTAAAACGAAACTTAGAGGCTGGAGAAATTGTAGCGCAAGTAGTAGAAGTTCAGCGTGCGCTTGATGAAACAGAAGAACGTGTAAGTTCTCTTGTTGTTATGGGAATTGGAGAGCCATTTGATAATTATGATAACTTAATGTCATTCTTACGCATTGTAAATCATGAAAAAGGAATTCACATTGGTGCAAGACATATGACAGTTTCAACAAGTGGAATTGTTCCAAAAATTTATAAGTTCGCTGAAGAAGATATGCAAATTAATTTTGCGATTTCATTGCATGCTGCAAATACAGAGATACGTTCAAAATTAATGCCGATCAACCGTGCTTATAAGCTACCTGATTTAATGGAAGCTGTTAAATACTATGTAAATAGAACAGGGCGTCGTATTACATTTGAATATGGCTTATTTGGAGGAGAAAATGACCAAGTTGAGCACGCTGAAGAACTTGCTGCGCTCTTAAAAGGTGTAAAATGTCATGTAAACTTAATTCCGGTAAACTACGTGCCAGAACGTGATTATGTACGTACGCCACGAGAGCAAATTTTCTTATTTGAAAAGACGCTAAAAGATCGTGGAGTGAATGTAACCATTCGCCGTGAACAAGGTCATGATATTGATGCAGCCTGCGGTCAGTTGCGTGCAAAGGAGCGCAAAGAAGAGACGAGGTGACTAGATGAAAGCCGTGTTTCTATCGGATAAAGGAAAAGTTCGTCAACATAATGAAGATAGTGCAGGAGTTTTTCGCAATTTAGATGGAAATATTTTAGCGGTAGTAGCAGATGGAATGGGAGGTCATCGAGCTGGCGATGTAGCTAGCTCGATGGCTATTCAATTATTCCATGATTATTGGAAGCAAACGCATAATATGAATGAGCCTAAAAAGGTAGAAAAGTGGTTACATACGAACGTTGGAATTATTAATGAGCGCATATATGCTTACTCTCAGCAGCATGCAGAATGTAATGGCATGGGAACAACACTTATAATAGCCATTTGTACATCGAATTTTGTGACGATAGGTCATATAGGAGATAGTCGTTGTTATATGGTATCAGAGGGGAAAATGACGCTTGTAACGGAAGATCATTCGCTTGTAAATGAACTTGTAAGACATGGCGAAATTTCAAAGGAAGATGCAGAATATCACCCGAAAAAGAATGTTTTGTTAAGAGCATTAGGAAATGAAGAAACAGTTGGATTAGATGTTAAAACATTGGTGCTTGAAGAAGATGATCAATTACTTCTTTGCTCGGATGGATTGTCTAACAAAGTTTCTATTGCTGATATGCAACAAATTTTACAATTGAATGAACAGCTCGAGGCGAAGGGAGAGCATCTCATTCAATTAGCAAATGATCGTGGTGGAGAAGATAATATTACCCTCGTTATTATTGATTATACGGATTCGACAAACGAAAGTAGGTGAAGTGCAACGTGCTGATTGGAAAACGCTTAAATGACCGTTATAAGCTGCTGAAAATGATTGGCGGTGGAGGAATGGCCAATGTATATTTAGCTCATGATGATATACTCGGCCGAGATGTAGCGGTAAAAATATTAAGACTCGACTATTCAAATAATGAAGAGTTTATTAAACGTTTCCATCGAGAAGCGCAATCTGTTACAACGTTGTCGCATCCAAATATTGTGAATATGTATGATGTTGGGGAAGAGGATGATATATATTATCTTGTAATGGAATATGTACCTGGACGAACATTGAAGCAATACATAATTGATCGAGGGATGTTACCGATAGGAGAGGCTCTTGATATAATGGAGCAGTTAACGTCCGCTATGGCACACGCCCATCATTTTGAGATTGTACATCGTGATATTAAACCACACAATATTTTGATTCGAGATGACGGAGTGGTCAAAGTAACAGACTTTGGAATTGCGACAGCTACAAGTGCAGCAACAATTACACATACAAATTCGGTGCTCGGTTCGGTGCATTATTTATCACCAGAACAAGCGCGCGGCGGTATAGCGAATAAACAATCAGATATTTATTCACTTGGAATTGTTATGTTTGAATTGTTAACAGGAAGACAACCGTTTTCTGGTGAATCTGCTGTTGCAATTGCGTTAAAACATTTACAAAATGAAATGCCATCTCCAAAAAGATGGAATGACAATATTCCACAAAGTGTTGAAAATATTATATTAAAGGCAACTGCGAAAGATCCGTTCCATCGATATCAATCTGCTAACGCGATGAAACGAGATATTGAAACAGCACTATACCCAGAACGAATAAATGAACAACCATTTTACATACCAGAAGATATGGAAGCAACGAAAGCGATTCCAATTATTCAACAAGAACAACTATTTCAAAATGTAAGTGATGAAACGATTGTATTAAAAGGAAGTAAAGTGGATGAACAAGTAAGAAAAGAAGAGACCAAATCAGGTAAGAAGAAAAAGCGAAATAATAAATGGCTGAAAGTTTTAATTACAACATTTTTACTTTTAGCGATAGGGATAACATTAGCACTTACTGTTATTCCAGGCTTCTTTATTCCGAAAGATGTGAAGGTTCCTGATGTGGCTGGTATGAAATATACGACAGCTGTAAATACATTAGTTGAAAAAGGTTTTGAAGTTACTGAACCTAATCTTGTATATACAGATGATGTTGAAGCCGGAAACGTGATAAAAACAGATCCTATAGCAGGAAGAGTAGTGAAAGAAAACTCTAAAATTACTATCTATCAATCAGGTGGGAAAAAGAAAAGTAAGATGCGTGATTTGACAGGAAAAGATTTCGAGAGTATAAGAGCTGAGTTAGAAGAAAAATATAAACAAGTTACAATAAATTATATTGAAAATGATAAGCCGAAAGGTGAAATTGTAGAGCAAATACCAACGCCTGATCAAATGGTTATAGAGACAGAACAAGAACTGAAAATTTGGGTAAGTAAAGGACCTTATCAAATAAGACCAGGTGATTTTTCAGGATGGACTGAAAATAGTGTAAAAGGTTATTTAAATGAAAGAAAGCTTGTTTCTGATATACAAAGAGAGTATTCAGATAAGGTTGATAAAGGTCTTGTTATTTCACAGTTACCAAAGCCTGGGACACCTTTAAAAGAAGGAGATAAAGTATCGATTGTTATCTCCGATGGTCCGAAGCCTAAAGTGACGAAAACGGTAAAAGTGGATAACATTTCTATCCCATATGAAGCTTCTGCAACAGGTGAGAAAAAGCCGCAAACAATAGAAATTTATAAAGAAGATATGCAGCAAAAAATGGATAAACCAGTTGAAACGAGAACAATTACTGAGTCAGCGATTATTTCTTTAGAATTTGTAATTCAAGAAGGTGCAAAGGGACACTATAAAATTGTCCGAGATGGAGTAACGATTATGGACAAGGAAGTACCATATCCAGCTCAATAATAGTGAATTCCATCGTCCTTATATAGAAGATGGAATTTATTACTCTTGCCTGTTATGCTGTCTACATCGTGGACTGTATAACAGGCAAAAATATATGATTCAAAAAGCTGTAAAAGTGATACTGTTGTAAATAATATTTCAAATTTGATGGTAGATTAAATATATGAACCTGGATATATATTTGGTGGGCTTTGAACTAATTGTTTAAAGAACGCTAGTCTATTCATATTTAATTGCAGTTTCATTTTATACAAAATAAAGGAGAATTATATGCCAGAAGGAAAAATTGTAAAAGCTCTAAGTGGGTTTTATTATGTGCAGAATGAGGAAGGGATTACACAATGTCGTGGGCGTGGTGTATTTAGAAAGAATAAAATTACGCCACTTGTAGGAGACCAAGTTGTTTTTCAAGCGGATAATCCGAATGAAGGTTATGTGTTAGAAGTATTTGATCGGAAAAATGAACTTGTTAGACCTCCTATTGCTAATGTTGATCAAGCTATTCTTGTTTTCTCTGCGGTAGAACCAGATTTTAATCCAGGACTGTTAGATCGATTTTTAGTATTAATTGAATATCATAACATTAAACCAATTATTTGTATTAGTAAGATGGATTTAGTAGATGAAAAAATGAGAGAAACTGTTGAATCTTATGCAAATGATTATCGTGAAATGGGTTATGATGTGTTGTTTACTTCTATAAATACATCGGAAAGTATTGATATTCTGAAACCATTCTTAGAAGGTTGTATTTCCGTCGTTGCAGGCCAATCTGGTGTTGGGAAATCTTCAATGCTAAACGTATTACGTCCAGATTTAGAATTGAAAACTAATGATATTTCTTCACATTTAGGACGTGGAAAGCATACGACAAGACACGTAGAATTAATTACAGTTGGAAGCGGACTTGTTGCGGATACACCTGGTTTTAGTTCGCTTGATTTCATAGATATAGAGGTAGAAGATCTTACATATTGTTTTCCAGAGTTGAAAGAAGCGAGCCAATACTGTAAATTTAGAGGGTGTACACACCTTGCTGAACCGAAATGTGCGGTGAAAGCTGCGGTTGAAGAAGGAAAGATTACCGAATATCGTTATAAGAATTACAAACAATTCGTAGAAGAAATTAGAGAGAGAAAGCCGAGGTATTAGTCATGATTAAAATTGCACCATCGATTTTATCAGCAGATTTTTCAAGATTAGGGGAAGAGATTAAAGATGTAGAAAAAGGCGGAGCTGACTACATTCACGTCGATGTAATGGATGGGCATTTCGTACCAAATATTACGATTGGACCATTAATTGTAGAAGCAATCCGTCCGATTACATCATTACCGTTAGATGTACATTTAATGATTGAAAATCCTGATAACTATATCCCAACTTTCGCAAAAGCGGGAGCGGATATTATTACTGTTCATGTAGAAGCGTGTCCTCATTTACATCGTACAATTCAGTTAATTAAATCTCATGACATTAAAGCAGGGGTTGTATTAAATCCGCATACTCCAGTTTCAACGATTGAGCATGTATTAGAAGATATAGACATGGTATTACTTATGACAGTAAATCCTGGATTTGGCGGGCAGAAGTTTATTCATTCTGTATTACCGAAAATCAAACAAGTTGCAGAAATGGTTAAAGAGCGAAATCTAGAAGTGGAAATTGAAGTTGATGGTGGTGTCAACGCTGAAACGGCAAGACTTTGTATTGAAGCAGGAGCGAATGTTCTTGTAGCGGGATCAGCAGTATACAATCAAAAAGACCGCGGTGAAGCAATTCGTGTAATTCGCGGATAAAGAATGAACGAACCTTTATCCTAGTGAAGCTTCTAGTTCATTAAGACTTCACTATTTATACATGTTAGAGTGGCAAATAAGGAGAAAGGCAATCTACCGAATGGCAGATTGCCTTTTTACAATAGAAGGGGAAGGAAAAATGATTATTCATATTTTAGCGGGAGGACCTGCAGAATACTGCGCAGATTTTTCGCGGTATGAAAATGAAGAAGTAGTTTGGGCGGCCGTTGATAGAGGAGTGTACCGTTTGTTGAAAAGAGGAATCACTCCGGTTGTTGCGTTTGGGGATTATGATTCAGTTACTGATGAGGAATTAGCATGGATGAGGCAGCAAACAAATGAATTACATATCGTCCCGCGAGAAAAAGATCAAACAGATTTAGAAATTGCAATTAGCTGGGCTTTAGAACAGAAACCAAAATTAATTCGTATTTTTGGTGCTACTGGTGGAAGACTTGATCATGGTTTAGCAAATATTCAGATGCTTTTAAAGGGATTAGAAGTAAATATAGAAATGTGTATTGTGGACAATAAAAATGAAATAATGGTGAAAAAGTTTGGTATGTATATAATTGAAGGAAACGAACATTTTCCATACGTATCATTTGTACCAGTTACTGAAAGGGTAGAAGGTATTACACTTCACGGTTTTAAGTATCCCCTTACTAATAAAACAATAGAGTGGGGATCGACACTTTGTATTAGTAATGAACTCGTTGAGGAAAAAGGTACTTTTTCATTCACTTCTGGCATATTAATGATGATAAGAAGCACTGATTGAAGAAACAATTTTGCTCCTTGCATCATATAGTGAACAAGTGGAGTAATGGGGATTAGGAGGGAAACCATGAGATTTTATACAATTAAGTTACCTAAATTTCTTGGTGGAATTGTTCGTGCGATGTTAAATACCTTCAAAAAAGACTAAAAAAAGCACCTATTACCGGTGCTTTTTCCAATGGTATAATAAAAAAAGAGCCTAGCGGCTCTTTTTTTTATTATTAAACACGTTCGATTTTGCCAGATTTTAATGCTCTAGCAGAAACGTAAACACGTTGAACTTTTCCGTCGATGCGTACGCGAACTTTTTGAAGGTTAGCGCCCCATTTACGTTTTGTAGCGTTCATTGCGTGAGAACGAGAGTTACCAGAACGAGCTTTTCTTCCAGTGATAGCACAAACACGAGCCATTTATATTTCCCTCCCTTAACTACCGTAACATACGTAATTTTTCAATATTAGTCTTTTATGCGATGCTAAAAACACTACTATAATTTAACACAACTAAAAAGAGAATGCAACACCGTAGGAAAAAGAAATCAAGAAAAAATACTTGACACTATATGTCAATGAAGAAAAGGTGAAATCAAGAAAAATTGCTTGACATATTATAGTGGTACATGTTGTATAATAACAATGGACTATTTTGCTCATCATAAAAAAATGTAATTTAAAACATAAAATATGAGAGTGAAAAAGAAAGAACGATGGAATTTTCTTTAAAAAGATTATATGATAGTAACTAAAGTAGTCTAGCTCACTTTCACCATTTATGAAGGGGGAAACGAGATGTCAATTGAAATTAAAACGAAGTACGGTCAAATTGATATTAGTACAGATGTAATTGCAACAATTGCTGGAGGTGCCGCAGTAGATTGCTACGGTATCGTAGGTATGGCATCAAAAAATCAGTTAAAAGATGGATTAACAGAAATTTTACGAAAAGAAAACTTCACTAGAGGCGTTATTGTTCGTAAAAATGAAGATGAAGTACATATTGATATGTATATTATTGTGAGCTATGGTACGAAAATTTCAGAAGTAGCACATAACGTGCAGACTAAAGTGAAATATACATTAGATCAAACTGTAGGACTAGCAGTAGATTCTGTAAACATCTACGTACAAGGAGTTAAAGTAATAAACTTGTAATGTGCATTAAGGAGGAAAATCTGTGTCAATTCAAAAAATTGATGGAAAACGTTTATCACAAATGATCATTCAAGGAGCCAATAATTTAACAAATAATGTTCAGCTTGTTGATGCATTAAACGTATTCCCAGTTCCAGATGGCGATACCGGTACAAACATGAACTTATCAATGACTTCAGGCGCACGTGAAGTGAAAGCAAATCCTTCGCAGCATGCTGGTAAAGTCGGTGTAAGTTTAGCCAAAGGATTATTAATGGGAGCTCGTGGTAACTCTGGGGTTATTTTATCTCAGTTATTCCGTGGTTTCTCTAAATCCATTGAACAAAAAGAAGAATTAACGACAGTTGATTTTGCTGCAGCTTTAGAAGCTGGAGTAGAGGCAGCTTACAAAGCGGTTATGAAACCAATTGAAGGAACGATTTTAACGGTTGCAAGAGAAACGGGTAAATATGCAGTGACAGTTGCGAAAAAACAGCGCGACTTTGTTTTGTTTATGGAAGACGTTGTAAAAGAAGCAAACGCATCGTTAAATCGTACGCCAGATTTATTACCTGTATTAAAACAAGTTGGCGTTGTAGATAGCGGTGGTAAAGGTCTTGTTGTTGTATATGAAGGATTTTTAGCTGACTTAAAAGGAGAAACGATTTCTTCTAATATGCCTGCCCAACCATCTATGAATGACATGGTACGTGCAGAACATCACCGTAGTGTACAAAGCCAATTGAGTACAGAAGATATTAAGTATGGATATTGTACGGAGTTCATGGTGAAATTAGAGCCTGGAAAAATGAAGGAACATAATTTCTCTGAACAAAAATTCCGTGAAGATATTAGTGTGTACGGAGATTCACTACTTGTTGTATCGGATGATGAGGTTGTAAAGGTTCATATTCATGCGGAACATCCTGGAGATCCTATGAACTATGGACAACGTTACGGTAGTCTAATTAAGATCAAAGTAGAAAATATGCGTGAACAGCATACTGCTTTATTAGATGAACCTACCATGGTACCTGAACAAACGAATCAGCCAATAGAGAAACAACCGTA
Organism: Bacillus sp. SIMBA_074; assembly: GCF_046534555.1. NCBI lineage: Bacteria > Bacillati > Bacillota > Bacilli > Caryophanales > Bacillaceae > Bacillus > Bacillus sp. SIMBA_074. The sequence continues at coordinate 156,023 of NZ_JAWRYM010000006.1, forward strand.
TGGTATTGTAACTGTAGCTATGGGATCGGGTATTAAAACTCTATTTGAGAGCATTGGTGCAACGAAAGTTATCGAAGGTGGCCAAACGATGAATCCGAGTACGGAGGATATTGTGAAGGCGATTGAAGAGGCGAATGCTGAAAAAATCATCATCTTACCAAATAACGGGAATATCGTGATGGCAGCAGAACAAGCAGCGTCAGTTGTAGAACAAGAAGTTATTGTTATTCGTTCAAAAACAGTTCCTCAAGGTATGGCTGCAATGTTAGCATTTAATCCAGTTGGAACGCTAGAAGAGAATGAAGAAAACATGAAAGAAGCTTTAGCTCATGTGAAAACAGGTCAGATTACGTATGCTGTTCGTGATACGGAAATTGACGGTGTAGCGATTCAAAAAGATGATTTCATGTGTATTGCAGATGGGAAAATTGTATCTACAAATGCTGAGAAAGTAGGAGCTGCAAAGCAATTACTAGAAGCGCTAATTGATGAGGATTCTGAAATCGTAACGATTCTACAAGGTGAAGATGCAACAGATGAAGAAGTGGCTAAATTAGTTGCGTTTGTAGAAGAGAACTTTGAAGATGCAGAAGTAGAAGTACATGCAGGGAACCAACCGGTGTATTCTTTCATCTTCTCTGTAGAATAAGAAAAGATTCGATTTGAAAATAAATGGGTTACTTACTTGCTAATGGATAAGAAATAGTGATATGAAGTTTATTACTAGTTTTTATTCAAAAGGCTAGCATATTGATGATAGAAAAGAGCCTTGCTGCTAATAGTGAGGCTCTTTTCTTACGTATTGTACAACTTTGTTTTATCCCGCTATTTGTGGGCAGTAAAACTTCCACCCCCTATATTCGGCTGGAGCAAAGAAGTTAAGTGGGAGATTAATTGCCCGTAAACGCCCACTGATTATAGTTTCACTTTATATAGAGGGATTAGAGTAGTTTCTCTTAGAATGCCTATGATAGAATATATAAGGTGAAAGAGAGCGATTACAGATGTCAATGATAATAATGGATAATCAATAGAATGAATCAAAGAAAATAATGTGACGGAGCGTGAGAATCTTGAATGAAGTTGTACAAGTTCCTGTTACGGATGTAAAGGGAATCGGAGGAGAAACATCTGAGTTGTTACACGAGATGGGAATTTATACAGTTTCTCATCTATTAGAACATTTTCCGTACCGCTATGAAGACTATGCGATGAAAGATCTTGCTGAAGTAAAGCATGACGAGCGTGTAACGGTTGAGGGGAAAGTTCATAGTGCTCCTTTACTGCAATATTATGGGAAGAAGAAGTCACGTCTTACAGTTCGTGTTCTCGTCGGTCGTTATTTAATTACAGCTGTATGTTTTAATAGACCATACTATAAACAAAAGTTAAATTTAGATGAAACGGTAACGATTACTGGTAAATGGGATCAGCATCGCCAAACAATTGCTGTATCAGAACTGAATTTTGGACCGGTTGTACGACAACAAGAAGTAGAACCTGTATATTCAGTGAAAGGAAAACTGACAGTAAAACAGATGCGCCGGTTTGTTGCACAAGCATTTAAGGAGTATGGAGATTCTATAGTCGAAGTGTTACCAGATGGTTTGTTAAGTCGATATAAATTATTATCACGCTATGAAGCGCTCAGAGGGTTACATTTTCCAGTGGGACAGGAAGACTTAAAGCAAGCGCGTCGCCGTTTTGTATATGAGGAGTTTTTCTTGTTTCAGTTGAAAATGCAAACATTACGGAAAATGGAAAGGGAAAACTCGAAAGGGACGAAAAAGGAAATTTCATTAGTAGAATTGCAAGAGTTTATTGATGCGCTTCCGTTTCCATTAACTGGCGCACAACGCCGGGTTGTAGATGAAATAATGAAAGATATGATATCTCCGTACCGAATGAATCGATTATTGCAAGGGGATGTAGGTTCTGGGAAAACAGTTGTTGCTGCGATTGCTCTTTATGCGGCGAAATTGGCTCATTATCAAGGTGCTTTGATGGTTCCTACAGAAATTTTAGCCGAGCAACATTATCAGTCGCTCGCGGAGACGTTTTCACATTTCGGTATGAAGGTTGAATTGCTAACAAGTTCTGTTAAAGGTGCGAGACGTCGAGAAATTTTGTCGAGATTAGAACAGGGAGAAGTAGACATCCTTGTTGGAACGCACGCTTTAATTCAAGACGAAGTTATATTTCATAGGTTAGGTCTCGTTATTACCGATGAACAGCATCGATTTGGTGTGGCGCAGCGCCGGGTTTTACGTGAGAAAGGTGAAAGTCCAGATGTATTGTTTATGACGGCGACCCCAATCCCGCGTACGTTAGCTATCACCGCATTTGGAGAGATGGACGTTTCTATTATCGACGAAATGCCAGCTGGTAGAAAGGTAATCGAAACGTACTGGGCAAAACATGATATGTTAGATCGTGTCCTCGGCTTTGTGGAGAAAGAGATAAAAAAAGGAAGACAGGCATATGTTATTTGCCCTCTTATTGAAGAGTCTGAGAAGCTTGATGTACAAAATGCTATCGACTTACATAGTATGCTGACTCATCATTATCAAGGGAAATGCCAAGTTGGATTAATGCATGGGAGACTATCATCTCAAGAAAAAGAAGAGATAATGGGACAGTTTAGTGAAAATAAAGTGCAAATTCTTGTGTCGACAACAGTTGTTGAAGTAGGCGTGAATGTACCAAATGCGACTGTTATGGTTATTTATGACGCGGAACGTTTCGGTTTATCACAGCTCCATCAGCTGAGGGGGCGTGTTGGGCGTGGTAGTGAACAATCATATTGTTTATTAATTGCGGACCCGAAATCAGAAACGGGAAAAGAAAGAATGCGCATTATGACTGAAACAAATGATGGATTTGTATTGTCAGAAAAAGATTTAGAGTTACGAGGTCCTGGGGATTTCTTTGGAAGTAAGCAAAGTGGTCTACCAGAATTTAAGGTTGCTGATATGGTACATGATTATCGGGCGTTAGAAACAGCAAGACAAGATGCAGCGATACTAGTTGATTCAGAAGCGTTTTGGCATAATGATCAGTATGCTTCGCTGCGTACTTATCTTGATGGGACAGGTGTGTTCCAGGGAGAGAAGCTCGATTAAAAGTAGTCTGCAAAAGTTTTTGTTGCATTCTACTTTTAATGATTATATACTACTTTTAGTACCTAGTCATAAAAATGGATGGTGCGGTATGAAAAAAAGAAGAAGTAAAAAAGAAAGACAAGAATTATTACAACAAACAATAGAAACGAATCCTTTTATAACGGATGAAGATTTAGCGGAAAAATTTCAAGTGAGCATACAAACTGTTCGTCTTGATCGTATGGAATTATCTATTCCTGAATTAAGAGAACGAATTAAGCATGTGGCTACAAAACAACATGAAGAAGATGTGAAATCTTTACCGTTAGAAGAGGTTGTCGGAGAAATTATTGATATAGAATTAGATAGACATGCGATTTCTATCTTTGAAGTAAAGGTAGAGCATGTATTTAAAAGAAATCAAATTGCTCGTGGGCATCATTTGTTTGCACAAGCAAACTCACTAGCTGTTGCGGTTATTGATGAAGAATTAGCTTTAACTGCAAAGTCCACCATTCGATATATTCGTCCTGTAAAATTAGGAGAGCGTGTTGTTGCAAAAGTACGTGTTGAAGATGTAGAGAATGATAAAGGACGGACGGTTGTCAAAGTGCGTAGTTTTGTTGGAGAAGAACTTGTCTTTACAGGCACTTTTGAAATGTATCGATCTAGTAATTATAGTGAGGAAGGTAACAACTTATGAAAATCGCAATAGATGCAATGGGCGGCGATCATGCACCAAAGGCTGTAGTATTAGGAGCAATGAAAGCTATTAAGGAATACTCAGATTTACATATTACGTTAGTAGGGAAAGAAGAGGGGATTCGTCAATATTTAACGAGTGAAGAGCGGATTACTATACTTCATACGGACGAAAAAATCGAATCGACAGACGAACCAGTAAGAGCGGTTCGTCGAAAAAAACAAGCTTCAATGGTACTAGCGGCGCAGCAAGTAAAAGACGGCGTAGCGGATGCTTGTATATCAGCAGGTAGTACAGGAGCTTTGATGGCAGCTGGATTGTTTGTTGTTGGTCGTATGGAAGGAATTGAACGACCAGCTTTATCACCTACAATGCCAACTGTTGATGGAGAAGGTTTTGTTATGTTAGATGTTGGAGCCAATGTTGATGCAAAACCAATTCATTTATATCAATATGCAGTAATGGGCTCTGTTTACGCAGAGAAGGTAAGAGGAATTAAAAATCCACGCGTTGGACTTTTAAACGTTGGAACAGAGGATGGTAAAGGAAACGAGCTTTCAAAACAAGTCTTTGCTATGCTCAAGGATGCACCAATTAATTTCGTTGGAAACGTTGAATCAAGAGATTTATTGCAAGGTGTAGCAGACGTTGTTGTATGTGATGGTTTTACGGGTAATGTAGCGCTAAAATCATTAGAAGGAACAGCACTTGCGTTATTCTCTATGTTAAAAGAACAATTAATGAGTTCGTTTACGAGCAAATTAGCAGCAGCGGTATTAAAACCAAAACTTATGGTATTGAAAGATAAAATGGATTATTCGGAGTATGGGGGAGCGGCGTTGTTTGGATTGAAAGCTCCTGTCATTAAGGCTCACGGTTCTTCTAATGACCAATCGATATTTAGTGCGATTCGTCAAACGAGAGAAATGGTAGCGAAAGAAGTAATTCCTACAATTTCAAGTGTAATGGAGAAGGAGCCGCTTCAATAAGAGGAGGATTTGAAATGGGAAAAATAGCATTTCTTTTTCCGGGCCAAGGTTCACAGGCAGTTGGAATGGGTAGACAGTTAGCGGAGAATAATAAAGAGGTTGCGAAAGTGTTTGCAAAAGCGGATGAGGTTTTGCATGATTCTCTTTCAGAAGTGATTTTTGAAGGACCGCAAGAAAAGTTAACATTAACAACAAATGCGCAGCCGGCACTATTAACAACGAGCTTTGCAATTTTAACAGCTTTGAAGGAGTATGATATTACACCTGATTTTGTCGCAGGACATAGTTTAGGTGAATATAGCGCTCTTGTAGCTGCTGGTGCATTAACATTCGAAGACGCTGTATATGCTGTAAGGAAACGCGGGGAATATATGGAAGAAGCTGTTCCAGGCGGGGAAGGTGCAATGGCAGCTATTTTAGGTGCGGATCCGGATATGCTGAAACGAGTTACAGAAGAAGTAACAAGTGAAGGATATGCAGTACAAATTGCTAATATGAATAGTACGAAGCAAATTGTTATTTCTGGAACAAAGCAAGGAGTAGAACTTGCTTCTCAAAGAGCGAAAGAAAATGGTGCTAAAAGAGCAATTCCGCTCAAAGTAAGTGGACCGTTTCATTCCTCGCTTATGAAACCAGCTGCTGAGAAATTCCAAAGTGTTTTAAATGAAATTACAATTCAAGACACGAATATTCCTGTTATTGCAAATGTTACGGCAGATGTTATTACGCGTGGTACAGATATTCAAGCAAAGCTAATTGAACAGCTCTATTCGCCTGTATTATGGTACCCATCTATTGAGTATATGGTGAATCAAGGGGTAGATACATTTATTGAAATCGGACCTGGAAAAGTACTTGCTGGTCTTATGAAGTCGATTGATTCTTCAGTGAAAGCATATGCGGTATATGATGAAGAGACATTAAAAGATACCATTTCAAATTTGAGAGGAGAAAGCTGATGTTAAAAGGGAAAGTAGCATTAGTAACTGGTGCTTCACGTGGGATTGGTCGTGCGATTGCTATTGATTTAGCGAAACAAGGGGCAAATGTTGTAGTAAATTATGCTGGTAATGAGCAAAAGGCGAATGAAGTAGTTGATGAAATAAAGAAATTAGGTTCAGATGCCATTGCAGTAAGAGCAGATGTTGCAAATGCTGATGATGTTACTGCAATGGTGAAACAAACTGTAGATACGTTTGGACAAGTTGATATTCTTGTAAATAACGCTGGTGTAACAAAAGATAATTTATTAATGCGTATGAAAGAAGAAGAATGGGATACAGTTATTAATACAAACTTAAAAGGTGTTTTCTTATGTACGAAAGCAGTATCGCGCTATATGATGCGTCAACGTCATGGACGTATTATTAATATCGCTTCTGTTGTTGGTGTAACAGGAAACCCAGGACAAGCAAATTATGTTGCTGCTAAAGCTGGTGTAATTGGATTAACAAAAACATCAGCAAAAGAATTAGCGAGCCGAAATATTACTGTAAATGCAATTGCTCCAGGGTTTATTGCGACTGATATGACGGATGTATTAGATGAAAATATAAAAGCCGAAATGTTAAAATTAATTCCTGCAGCTCAGTTTGGAGAAGCACAAGATATCGCAAATACTGTAACGTTTTTTGCTTCTGATCAAAGTAAATATGTTACAGGTCAAACGTTAAATGTTGATGGCGGTATGGTAATGTAATAAAAGAATCGATTTCACCTAGTTTTTTTGGACAATATTTTATATAATATTTGAGGGGAGGTGAATAGAATGGCAGATGTTTTAGAGCGTGTAACCAAAATTGTCGTTGATCGTTTAGGAGTAGAAGAAACTGAAGTAGTACCAGCTGCAAGCTTCAAAGAAGATTTAGGCGCAGACTCCCTAGATGTAGTAGAACTTGTAATGCAATTAGAAGATGAATTCGAAATGGAAATTTCTGATGAAGATGCTGAAAAGATTGCTACTGTTGGCGATGCTGTGACTTACATAGAGAGTCATCTATAATGCTTAAGTGAAGTCCCGTTTTTTAACGGGGCTTCTCGGCTTATATCTGGAGGGACCTATGCCGTACCGAAAACATAGAGAAAAAAAATACGAAGCAAAATATCGTGAAGCTTTTAAAGTATTTCAAGAAGAGATAGGTATTACGTTTACAGATGAAAAATTATTGATTCAAGCGTTTACGCATTCATCGTATGTGAATGAGCATCGAAAAAAACCGCATGAGGACAATGAGCGTCTTGAGTTTCTTGGCGATGCTGTATTGGAACTCACTGTATCACAGTATCTGTTTCAAAAATATCCGACAATGAGCGAAGGAGAGTTAACAAAACTACGTGCAGCTATTGTATGTGAGCCATCTCTTGTTCGTTTTGCAAACGAAATGTCATTTGGTAGCCTTGTTTTATTAGGGAAAGGTGAGGAAATGACGGGTGGACGTGAACGACCAGCTTTATTAGCGGATGTCTTTGAAGCGTTTATTGGTGCCCTTTATCTTGATCAAGGGCTAGAAACAGTTTGGGGATACTTAAAAGAAGTTGTATATCCAAAAATTAATGAAGGTGCTTTTTCTCATGTGATGGATTATAAGAGTCAATTGCAAGAATTGATTCAGCGTGATGGTAGTGGCAATGTTGAGTATCAAATTTTGCAAGAAAAAGGACCGGCCCACAACCGAGAATTTGTGTCCCGTGTAACTTTAAATAATGAGGCATTAGGTCTTGGAAGTGGTAAGTCAAAAAAAGAGGCAGAGCAACAAGCTGCTGCAGAAGCATTGAAAAAATTAAAAGAACAATCATGAGGAATCCCCCTTTGAATGAGGGGGATTCCTTATGCATAGAATGAAACTTTCCTTTTATTTATAAATAAAAGGAGTGGGAAATCCGTATAGTAGTTTGTTTTCGTATAGACAACGTTTACAACAACGGAGAATAGGAGGAAGGCCTTTCGTGTTTTTAAAAAGATTAGAAATAGCAGGATTTAAGTCTTTTGCTGAGCGTGTATCTGTCGATTTTGTTCCAGGTGTAACTTCTGTAGTAGGACCTAACGGGAGCGGGAAAAGTAATATTACTGATGCAATTCGCTGGGTACTTGGTGAACAATCTGCAAAGTCATTACGCGGTGCAAAGATGGAGGATATTATTTTTGCCGGCAGTGATACGAGAAGAGCGGTTAATGTTGCTGAAGTTACATTAACTTTAAATAATGAAGACCAACGCTTACCGATTGAGTATAACGAGGTGTGTGTAACGCGTCGTGTATCTCGTTCGGGTGATAGTGATTTTTATATTAATAAACAATCTTGTAGATTAAAAGATATTATTGATTTATTTATGGACTCTGGTATGGGAAGGGAAGCTTTTTCGATTATTAGCCAGGGGAAAGTCGAAGAGATTTTGAGTAGTAAATCAGAAGAACGTCGTGGTGTATTTGAAGAAGCTGCGGGTGTGCTGAAATATAAACTTCGTAAAAAGAAAGCTGAAGGGAAATTGGCGGAAACACAAGAAAACTTAAATCGTGTACAAGATATTATTCACGAATTAAGTAGTCAAGTAGAACCACTAGAAAGACAAGCTTCTATTGCGAAAGATTATCTTGAGAAAAAAGAAGAATTAGAGAAAGTAGAAGCTGCGCTTATTGTACATGAAATTGAAGAATTACATGAAAAGTGGGAAGCGCTTCGAAATCAATTTGGGCATAATAAAGATGAAGAAGCTAAAATGTCGGCGAACTTACAAAAAAGTGAAGAAGAGCTTGAGGAATTACGCGGGCAATTACAAGCCGTTGATGAATCTGTAAATTCCTTACAAGAAGTTCTACTTCTGTCTAGTAAAGAACTAGAAAAACTAGAAGGGCAACGCGAGCTGTTAAAGGAAAGAAAGCAAAATGCAACGACACATTGTGCGCAGCTTGAAAAGCTAATTGTTGAGTTAACAGAGAAAACTACAAGTTATGATGGCGAAATTGAAACAAGTACAGAAGCTTTAATGCAATTTGTGAATCAAGTAAAAGAATTGGAGAAGAAATTGCATGATAACGAGCAATTACTTGCGACTTTTGCTGAGAATTTAGAGGAACAAATTGAGAATTTAAAAGGTGACTATATTGAACTTTTAAATCAACAAGCAAGTCTTCGTAATGAATTATCTATGATTGAAGAACAATCAAAACAGCAAAACTCTAAAAACGAACGACTTGATGAAGAAAATGAAAAGTATGTACAGATGCGTGTGGAAATTACAGCGAAAAAGGCGAAACTTGTAGACAGTTATGAGCAAGCGAGAGAGAAAATAGCTGGCATTATTTCTAACATACAGAAGACAGAAACGGCACTTGGGAAATGTAAGTCACAGTATAGTGAAAATGAAACGAAACTGTATCAAGCGTATCAATTTGTGCAACAGGCGCGCTCTCGGAAAGAAATGTTAGAAGAGATGCAAGAGGACTACTCTGGCTTCTATCAAGGGGTACGTGAAGTATTAAAGGCTAGAGAAAATAGACTACAAGGTATTGAGGGAGCTGTTGCAGAACTTCTGACTGTGCCGAAAGAATATGAAATCGCAATGGAAATCGCCCTTGGGGCAGCGATGCAACATATCGTAGTACAAACAGAAGAGCATGCTCGTAATGCAATTGCATTTTTAAAGCAAAATAAACATGGCCGTGCAACGTTTTTACCTCAAGCTGTTATTAAAAGCCGATCGCTATCATTTGATCAATTACGCATTGTGAATCAGCATCCATCGTTTGTCGGTGTAGCGGCAGAACTTGTGCAGTACAATAATAAATATGAGAATGTAGTTTCAAGTTTATTAGGTACAGTTGTTGTTGCGAAAGATTTACGCGGAGCAAATGAGTTAGCGAAACAACTGCAATACCGCTATCGTATTGTAACACTCGAAGGTGACGTAGTGAACCCGGGTGGTTCTATGACGGGTGGAGCTGTAAAACAGGCGAAATCCTCTTTATTGGGACGTCAACGTGAACTTGAAGAGTGGACTAAAAAACTAACTGACATGGAAGAAAAAACAACAAAGCTAGAAAACTTTGTTAAAGCAGTAAAGCAAGAGATTCAAGAAAAAGAAGTACAAATACGAGAGCTACGCCAAGGTGTAGAGACCGAACGTGTAGATGAACAGAAGCTAAGAGAAGAAATTAATCGTTTAGAATTAGATGAACATCGTATTAATGATCGTTTATCGATTTACGATTTAGAGATTGAAGGATTTTTACAAGATCAAGTAAAAATGCAAGGGCGCAAAGAAGAGTTAGAAAAGATTTTAGCGACTCTTCAAGCTGAGATTGGGGAATTAGATAGTAAAATCGTCATTTTAACGAAACAAAAAAGTGAACAATATTCTTCAAAAGAAAAAGTTCAGAAGGAAATGACGGAGCTAAAAGTACAAGCTGCTGAACAACAACAACGATTGTCTAATCAAAAAGAAAAAGTCGAACGATTGACGAAGGAAAAAGAAGAGACTGATGCGACGCTTGTAAAAACGAAAGAAGATTTAGCGTTCTTAAAGCAAGAGATGACATCTAATTCAAGTGGCGAAGAACAAATTACGAATATGATTGAGAAGAAAGCGTATGATCGTAATCAAACTTCGGAGTTAATTCGTTCTCGTCGTGAACAACGCGTATCATTGCAAGAAAGAGTCGAGCATTTAGAGCGCGGTGTGAAAGAAACAATAGGTAAACATAAATATATTCTTGAGATGCTGAAAGATCAAGAAGTGAAAATTAACCGACTTGATGTAGAGCTGGAAAATAGATTGCAACATTTACGTGAAACATATACTATTTCATTTGAAGCAGCAAAACTTAAGTATACAATGATGATGCCTGCAGAAGATGCACGTAAAAAGGTGAAACTAATTAAACTATCCATTGAAGAGTTAGGCGCAGTAAATTTAGGGGCAATTGATGAGTATGAACGTGTAGCAGAGCGCCATACATTCTTATTAGAGCAAAGAGATGACCTAGAAGAAGCGAAATCGACATTGCATCAACTTATTACGGAAATGGATGAAGAGATGAAAAAACGCTTTTCTACTACGTTCGAAGGGATTCGAACAGAGTTTCAATCTGTATTCTCTGAATTATTCGGAGGTGGAAGAGCGGATTTAGTAATGACAAACCCAGAAGATTTACTAAATACGGGTATTGATATTGTAGCGCAACCACCAGGGAAGAAACTACAAAATTTAGGTTTACTTTCAGGGGGAGAGCGTGCTTTAACGGCAATTGCGCTCTTATTTGGTATTTTAAAAGTACGCCCAGTTCCATTCTGTGTTCTAGATGAAGTGGAAGCAGCTCTTGATGAGGCAAACGTTGCTCGTTTTGCGCAGTATTTAAAGAAATTTAGTGATGAAACGCAGTTTATTGTAATTACACACCGAAAAGGTACAATGGAAGAGTCTGATGTATTGTACGGTGTAACAATGCAAGAATCAGGGGTGTCGAAGCTTGTTTCTGTTCGTTTAGATGATGGCGAAGAACTTGTTGCAAGTAGATAGGAAGGATGGGAAGTATGAGCTTTTTAAAAAAATTAAAAGAAAAAATTTCAAAACAAACGGATACGGTAACAGAGAAGTTTAAACAAGGATTAGAAAAAACGAGAAATTCATTTGCTGATAAAGTAAATGACTTAGTGTACCGTTACCGCAAAATAGACGAAGATTTCTTTGAAGAATTAGAAGAAATTTTAATTAGTGCGGATGTCGGAGTTTCGACAGTGATGGAATTAATTGATCAGTTGAAAGAAGAAGTGCAACGTCGTAACATTCAAGATCCGAAAGAAGTACAGGCTGTTATTTCTGAAAAGCTAGTGGGCATTTACAAAGGTGACAGCGATTTTAGTAATGAAGTTAATATACAAGAGGATCAATTAACAGTAGTTTTATTTGTTGGTGTGAATGGTGTGGGGAAAACGACGACGATTGGTAAGCTTGCACATAAATTTAAATCAGAAGGTAAGTCTGTCCTATTGGCGGCAGGAGATACATTCCGTGCTGGGGCGATTGAGCAATTAGAAGTATGGGGCGATCGTGTTGGTGTAGAAGTAATTAAACAAGGGTCAGGATCTGATCCAGCGGCTGTTATGTATGATGCTGTACAAGCGGCAAAGGCCCGTAAAGTGGATGTATTGCTATGTGATACAGCGGGACGCTTACAAAATAAAGTAAACTTAATGAATGAGTTAGAGAAAGTGAAGCGCGTAATTGAGCGTGAAGTACCAGGGGCTCCTCATGAAGTATTACTTGTTATTGATGCAACAACAGGGCAAAATGGTTTAAGTCAAGCGAAAACATTCCGTGAAGCCACGAATGTTACTGGTATTGTTTTAACGAAGTTAGATGGAACTGCTAAAGGTGGTATCGTCTTAGCGATTCGTAACGAAATGGATGTTCCGGTGAAATTTGTTGGGCTAGGAGAGCAAATGGATGATCTGCAACAGTTTGATCCAGAACAATATGTTTATGGTTTGTTTGCGAACGTAGTAGAAACAGAAGAAGTGTAAGTGAAAGAAGTGGTATTTCCGCTTCTTTTTTTATAAAAATATGTGATGTTAAGAAAAAAACTTGACACTCTTTTATACTCCATGTAAACTAAGTCATGTAAAGGGAAATCACTTAACAAAGGATGATCCAACATGCTCGAGAAAACAACGAGAATGAACTATTTATTTGATTTTTATCAATCGTTGTTAACGCAAAAACAAAGAAGTTATATGTCGCTTTATTATCTAGATGATTTATCTCTTGGTGAAATTGCGGAAGAATTTGATGTAAGTCGCCAAGCCGTGTATGATAACATTAAACGGACTGAAGCGATGCTTGAAGAATATGAAGATAAATTAGTATTACTTCAAAAGTTTCAAGAGCGACAGCGACTTGTTGCAAAGCTAAAACAGCTAATCAGCGAAGAAGAGCATGTAAATGAAGAAATGAAACAAGTTGTTGAAGCTATCGAAAAATTAGATTAGGAGGGCGGCAATATGGCATTTGAAGGATTAGCCGACCGACTTCAACAGACAATGCAAAAAATCCGCGGCAAAGGAAAAGTTTCTGAAGCCGATGTAAAAGAAATGATGAGAGAAGTTCGTCTAGCTCTTTTAGAAGCGGATGTTAACTTTAAAGTAGTAAAAGATTTTATAAAGCGTGTGTCTGAGCGTGCTGTCGGACAAGATGTAATGAAAAGTTTGACACCTGGACAACAAGTAATTAAAATCGTACAGGAAGAACTTACAGAACTTATGGGCGGAGAGCAAAGCAAAATTGCTGTTGCTAATAAGCCACCTACTGTTATAATGATGGTTGGTCTGCAAGGTGCGGGTAAAACAACGACGACAGGTAAGCTTGCAAATTTGCTTCGTAAAAAGCATAATCGTAAACCGATGCTTGTTGCAGCGGATATTTACCGTCCAGCAGCGATTAAACAGCTTGAAACATTAGGGAAGCAATTGGACATGCCTGTTTTCTCCTTAGGAGATCAAGTAAGTCCGGTTGAAATTGCGAAACAAGCGATTGCGAAAGCAAAAGAAGATCATCACGATTACGTTTTAATCGATACAGCGGGTCGCCTGCATATTGATGAAGAACTAATGGGTGAATTAGCGAAAGTCAAAGAAGTTGCGAAACCGGATGAAATTTTCCTTGTTGTCGATGCGATGACAGGACAAGACGCGGTAAATGTAGCACAAAGTTTCCATGAACAGTTAGGATTAACAGGTGTTGTATTAACGAAATTAGATGGTGATACGCGCGGTGGTGCGGCATTATCTATTAAGGCTGTAACAAATACACCAATTAAATTTGCTGGTATGGGTGAAAAACTAGATGCAATTGAAGCGTTCCATCCAGAACGTATGGCATCCCGTATTTTAGGGATGGGCGACGTCTTAACATTAATTGAAAAAGCGCAAGCTACAGTTGATGAAGAGAAAGCAAAAGAACTTGAGCAAAAAATGCGTACGCTTTCGTTTACGCTTGACGATTTCCTAGAACAACTTGGACAAGTGCGTCAACTTGGACCGCTTGACGAATTGTTAGGAATGCTTCCTGGTGCAAATAAAATTAAAGGGCTGAAAAATGCACAAGTTGATGAAAAACAAATTGGGCATATTGAGGCAATTATTCGTTCTATGACTAAAGTAGAACGAGAACAACCGGAAATAATCAATGCTAGTCGTAAAAAGCGCATTGCCAAAGGTAGCGGTACAACGGTACAAGAAATCAATCGTCTAATCAAGCAATTTGATGATATGAAAAAAATGATGAAGACGATGACGGGAATGCAAAAAGGTAAGAAAAAAGGACTAGGTGGATTGAAGTTTCCATTCATGTAAGGAAAAAAGATGGCTCTGTTAAGAAAAAATACTTTACAAAGCAATAGTCTTTTTGCTAATATAATTATCTGTGTGAAATAAATTCGGAGGTGCTTTATAAATGGCAGTTAAAATTCGTTTAAAACGTATGGGAGCTAAAAAAACTCCTTTCTATCGTGTAGTTGTTGCAGATTCTCGTTCTCCTCGTGACGGACGTTTCATTGAGGAAATCGGTACTTACAATCCGGTTGCTCAACCAGCGGAAGTTAAGATCAACGAAGAAGCAGCATTAAAATGGTTAGGAAATGGTGCTAAACCATCTGATACAGTTCGTAACCTTTTCTCTAACCAAGGTATCATGGAGAAATTTCACTTATCTAAACAAGGTAAGTAATTGAGGCAATGACAATGAAAATGTTAGTCGAGACAATTGTTAAACCTCTTGTGGATCATCCTGGAGATGTAAAAGTTACACAGGAACTTTGCAACGGAGAAATAAAGTATCGATTAACTGTACATCCTGAGGATGTTGGAAAAGTCATTGGAAAGCAAGGGAAAGTTGCGAAAGCGATTAGAATGCTCTTGTATTCAGTGGGACATCATAATGATGAGAACGTCACACTGGAAATTCAATAAACGTAAAAAGGGCGAGGAGTTATTTCCTCTCCCTTTTTTAACATTTAAAGAGAAATTGCATGTTCCATATATAAAATGGAAATGCTTAATTTATATAGAAACCAGGGGTGACATACTATTTATGACAAAATGGTTTAATGTAGGGAAAATTGTAAATACTCATGGCGTAAAAGGAGAAATTCGTGTTATTTCTCGTACTGATTTTCCAGAAGAGCGATATAAAGTAGGGAACACGTTATACATATGGGATGAGAAAGGTACAGACTATCTTACAGTGAAGGTAACTTCTCATCGTCAACATAAGACATTTGATTTATTAACACTTGAAGGATACAACAATGTAGATGAAGTAGAGAAGTTAAAAGGTTCTTTAATAAAAGTACCAGAAGAGCAGTTAGGCGAACTAGCTGAAGGTGAATACTACTACCATGAAATTATTGGTTGCAACGTTGTAACGGAAGAAGGAGAAGCGTTAGGGACAATCAAAGAGATTCTATCTCCTGGTGCGAATGACGTTTGGGTGATTAAACGTCCAAAGGGTCAAGATTTGTTAATTCCTTATATTGATGACGTTGTACTTCAAGTTAACATTGAAAATAAATTAGTAACCATTCATGTAATGGAAGGGCTACTATAATGAAAATTGACATTTTAACATTGTTTCCAGATATGTTTACGGGTGTATTTGGTTCTTCAATTTTAAAGAAAGCACAAGAAAAAGAAGCGGTAGAGCTTCGTGTTGTCAATTTTCGTGAGTATACAACTAGTAAGCATAATAGTGTAGATGATTATCCGTATGGTGGGGGCGCTGGTATGGTATTAACCCCACAGCCTATCTTTGACGCAGTAGAAGAGTTAACGAAGGAAACAGACCGTAAGCCGAGAATCGTCTTAATGTGTCCACAAGGAGAGCGTTTCACGCAGAAGAAGGCAGAAGAGCTTGCTGGAGAAGAGCATGTTATTTTTGTATGTGGCCATTATGAAGGATATGATGAACGAATTCGTGAGCATCTTGTAACAGATGAGATTTCTATTGGGGATTACGTATTAACGGGTGGAGAATTGGCTTCTATGGTAGTCACTGACAGTGTTGTACGTCTTTTGCCAGGAGTGCTTGGGAATCAAACGTCACAAGTGGAAGACTCTTTTAGCACAGGTTTGTTAGAACACCCACATTATACACGTCCTGCTGATTTTCGTGGTATGAAGGTACCGGATGTACTAATGTCAGGAAATCATAAAAACATTGATGAATGGCGCCATAAAGAGTCACTACGTCGTACGTACACACGTAGACCGGATTTACTGGAAGAACGAGAATTATCTAAGCAAGAAGAGAAATGGCTGGAACAGATTAAAGAAGACCGATAAGGGCTTGATATATTTTCTATTGCAACAGTCCTAGCAATATGCTATTATAACATTTGTGCTACTGAAATCAGTAGCCGTATTAACGATGTTCCGCTGTAATTTAATAAGACTTTATAAGAGCATCTGTTTAAAGGAGAGAATTTAATATGCAACAATTAATCACAGAAATCACAAAAGGCCAATTGAAAACTGACCTTCCTTCATTCCGTCCTGGAGACACTTTACGTGTACACGTAAAAGTAGTTGAGGGAACTCGTGAAAGAATTCAGCTTTTCGAAGGTGTTGTAATTAAACGTCGTGGTGGCGGAATCAGTGAAACATTCACAGTTCGTAAGATTTCTTACGGTGTAGGTGTTGAGCGTACATTCCCAGTTCACACGCCAAGAATCGCGAACATCGAAGTACTTCGCCGTGGTAAAGTACGTCGTGCTAAGTTATACTACTTACGTAACCTTCGCGGTAAAAAAGCACGTATTAAAGAAATTCGATAAGACATGTATGGGAGCTTGTAAATACACAAGCTCCCTTTTTCCAATCTATATGAAATTTTGGTATAATACGAGCAGCTTACATAACAGTGGAGGGGAAAGCATGAAGAAAGAGAAGAGCTCACTTTGGGAATGGATCAAAGCAATTTTGATTGCTGTTGTATTAGCGGGCGTAATTAGACAGTTTTTCTTTGCCCCAATTCTCGTAGACGGTGTATCGATGTCGCCGACTTTACATGACCGTGATCGAATGATTGTTAATAAAATTGGCTATCACATAGGTGATCCGAAACGCTTTGATATTATTGTATTCCGAGCGACGGAAGAAAAAGATTATATTAAGCGTATTATTGGCCTGCCAGGCGACGAAATCGAATACCGTAATGATAAACTATATGTTAACGGGAAACCTTATGAGGAGCCGTATTTAGATAAGCAGAAAAAACAACTTGCTGACGGACCGCTTACATATGATTTTACTCTTGAAGAAATGACAGGAAAGAAAACTGTTCCAGAAGGTCAATTATTTGTTTTAGGCGATAATCGTCGTTTTAGTAAAGATAGCCGTTCGATTGGTACAATTTCAATGGACCAAGTGATTGGTAAAGCAAATATGCTATATTGGCCGTTAAAAGATGCACGTATTGTGAAATAAAAGAAAAAGAAGGTGGCAACATGGTAATTCAATGGTTCCCAGGACATATGGCAAAGGCTAGACGCCAAGTAACAGAAAAATTAAAGTTAATTGATGTTGTAATTGAGCTTGTAGATGCTCGATTACCTTTATCTTCTCGTAATCCAATGATTGATGAAATTATTACACATAAACCAAGGCTTGTTGTTTTAAATAAAGCGGATATGGCGGATGATCGTCTTACAAAGCAGTGGATTGCATATTTTGATGAAAGAGGTCAAAAGGCAATTTCAATTAATGCGCAAGCTGGACAAGGTATGAAAGAAATTGCAGCAGCTTGTAAAGTTCTTGTCAAAGAAAAATTCGATAAAATGGTTGCTAAAGGCATTAGACCAAGAGCAATTCGTGCTTTAATTGTAGGTATTCCAAACGTTGGTAAATCTACACTAATTAATAAATTAGCGAAGAAGAATATAGCAAAAACAGGAGATCGTCCTGGTGTGACAACGGCCCAGCAGTGGATTAAAGTTGGGAAAGAAATGGAATTATTAGATACACCAGGTATTTTGTGGCCTAAATTTGAAGATGAATTAGTTGGTCTTCGTTTAGCGACGACTGGTGCAATTAAAGATTCTATATTAAATCTACAGGATGTAGCTATTTATGCGTTACGTTTTATGGAAAAACATTATCCAGAACGTTTAAAAGAGCGATATAATTTAAATGACATTCCAGAAGAAATTGTGGAGTTATTTGATGCAATTGGAAAAAATAGAGGTTGCTTAATGGGCGGCGGAATGATTGATTATGATAAAACATCTGAGCTTATACTTCGTGAGCTTCGTGGTGGAAGATTTGGAAAAATGACATTTGAAACACCAGAAGAGTTTGCAGAGCAGGTAGAAGATGCGGAAAAAGTAGAAGAAGTATAAGACGTGCGTTTGTACGTCTTTTCTTTTTGGTTACGTTTAAAAGGAGTGTAAATAGATGCAAAAAATGACTATTCATGAAGCGGAATGTTTGCTGCAAGAAATTATGAATGAAGAAGACGAGCGTTTTCAAATGTTAGTGAAAGATGAGCGAAAAGGTGTTCAAAAACTAATTTTGAAGTGGTATAAACAAAAAGAGTTAGCGCAAAAAGAAAGAGAAAAATTTCTAGAAATGTCAAAGTACGAAAATGAGTTACGTGAAAAAGGGCTCACATACATTGCTGGCATTGATGAAGTGGGTCGTGGGCCGTTAGCAGGACCGGTTGTGACGGCGGCTGTCGTCCTTCCGGAAGATTTTTATATTCCAGGATTAAATGACTCGAAAAAATTAAGTGAAGCGAAACGTGAGCGTTTTTATGATGAAATTAAAGAGCATGCAATTGCGATTGGAGTTGGAATTATATCACCACAAGTTATTGATGAAATAAATATTTATCAAGCGACGAAGCAAGCGATGTTAGATGCCGTTGCTAATTTATCATGTACACCAGAATATTTATTAATCGATGCGATGAAGCTTCCTATATCAATTCCGCAAACATCAATCATTAAAGGTGATGCGAAAAGTGTCTCTATTTCAGCTGCATCTATTATTGCGAAAGTGACGAGAGATCGCATGATGAAAGAGTTAGGAGGAAAGCATCCTGCATATGGATTCGAACAACATATGGGATATGGGACGAAACAGCATTTAGAAGCGATTGAAGTACATGGAGTATTAGAGGAACATCGAAAATCATTCGCGCCAATTAAAGATATGATTCAAAAATAAGCTGTATATTCACAGCTTATTTTTTATTTTGGCATATAAACATTATTATTTCCGAAAAAGAATAAAGCGATTTCAGTTTTCTGACACTTTATTGTAGACAGCGTGCCAATCATCTTATACAATGGCAATGTAATGTTTTTTAAACATTAAAAAACTTTTCGAGTAAAACAGGAAAACAGGGGAGGATGGGACCATGAATATCCATGAGTACCAAGGTAAGGCAGTCCTTAGAAGCTATGGGGTTAGCGTTCCGAACGGGAAGGTTGCATTTACAGTAGAAGAAGCTGTAGAAGCAGCGAAAGAATTAGGAACGGAAGTATGTGTAGTTAAAGCGCAAATTCACGCTGGTGGACGCGGCAAAGCTGGCGGTGTAAAAGTTGCGAAAAATTTAGAAGAAGTTCGTACATATGCAGAAAGCATTTTAGGAACTACACTTGTGACGCATCAAACAGGTCCTGAAGGTAAGGAAGTAAAACGCTTACTTATCGAAGAAGGTTGCGATATTAAAAAAGAATATTATGTAGGTCTTGTATTAGATCGTGCAACTTCTCAAGTTGTTTTAATGGCATCTGAAGAAGGTGGAACAGAAATTGAAGAAGTAGCAGAAAAAACGCCTGAAAAAATCTTTAAAGAATATATTGATCCAGCAGTAGGTTTACAAGGTTTCCAAGCGCGTAGAATCGCGTTTAACATCAATATTCCAAAAGAACTTGTAGGACAAGCTGTGAAGTTTATGATGGGCTTATACAGTGCGTTTATCGAAAAAGATTGCTCTATCGCTGAGATTAATCCACTTGTTACAACAGGTGACGGTAAAGTTATGGCGTTAGATGCAAAATTAAACTTTGATTCTAATGCGTTATATCGCAATAAAGATATTTTAGAACTTCGTGATCTTGAAGAAGAAGATTCAAAAGAAATTGAAGCTTCTAAATATGACTTAAACTACATTCCTTTAGATGGAAATATCGGTTGTATGGTTAATGGTGCAGGTTTAGCAATGGCTACAATGGATATCATTAAACATTACCATGGTGACCCAGCTAACTTCTTAGATGTTGGTGGCGGCGCAACAGCTGAAAAAGTTACAGAAGCATTCAAAATTATCCTTTCTGACAAAAATGTAAAAGGTATCTTCGTTAACATTTTTGGTGGCATTATGAAGTGTGATGTTATCGCAGAAGGTGTTATTGAAGCGACGAAGCAGGTAGGTCTTGAGTTGCCTTTAGTTGTACGTCTTGAAGGTACAAACGTAGAGCTAGGAAAGAAAATTTTAAATGAGTCTGGTTTAAATATTGTTGCAGCAGAATCTATGGCAGACGGTGCACAAAAAATTGTTTCACTAGTGGGCTAATAGAAAGCGGGGGAGAAAAATGAGCGTATTAGTTAATAAAGATACAAAAGTTATTGTTCAAGGTATTACAGGTTCTCAAGGGTTATTCCATACAAAGCAAATGATTGAATACGGTACGAAAATTGTAGGTGGTGTAACACCAGGTAAAGGTGGCACTGATATTGAAGGCGTACCAGTATTTGATACAGTAGAAGATGCTGTGAAAGCAACAGGCGCAAACGCTTCAGTTGTATACGTTCCACCCGCTTTTGCGGCTGATGCAATTATGGAAGCAGTTGATGCAAAGATTGATTTAGTAGTATGTATTACTGAAGGAATCCCTGTATTAGATATGGTAAATGTAAAGAGATATATGGCGGGTAAACATACACGTTTACTTGGACCAAACTGCCCTGGTGTCATTACACCTGACGAATGTAAAATTGGTATTATGCCAGGATATATTCACAAAAAAGGTCATGTTGGTATCGTATCTCGCTCTGGTACATTAACGTATGAAGCTGTACATCAGTTAACGCAAGAAGGTATTGGCCAATCTACTGCTGTAGGTATCGGGGGAGACCCTGTTAACGGTACGGACTTTATTGATGCGTTAAAAGCATTTAATGAAGATGAAGAAACGCATGCTGTAATTATGATTGGTGAAATCGGCGGTACGGCAGAAGAAGAAGCAGCAGAATGGGTACAAGCTAATATGACAAAACCAGTTGTAGGCTTCATTGGTGGTCAAACAGCGCCTGAAGGCAAACGTATGGGGCATGCTGGGGCGATCATTTCTGGCGGCAAAGGAACTGCTGCTGAAAAGATTAAAACAATGGAAGCTTGTGGTATTAAAGTAGCGGAAACACCAGCTGTTATGGGTGAAACATTAATCTCTGTTTTAAAAGAAAAGGGATTATTTGAGACTTGTAAAAACTACTAATCTTTTTGAAAGACACCTTCTTATTAGAGGGTGTCTTTTTACACATTTTTTGTTTACATAATAAAAATTATGGGTAAGGAGAATTGAGATGAAAAGAGAACGTTTATTGCACCTTCATTACATGTTGGCGGATCATTGGAAGGCGATGGAGAGACTACTATATGTTGATCCAGAACTGAAGGGAATATACACTTTTAGTCCGAAACAATTTGAATATTACGCTGGAATATCCTCGAAAAAATCTTTAGAACTAGTAAATTTTCTTCAAATTTCAAATCTCCAACAATATGTATCCCAGTTAGAAAAAAAGAGAATATTTTATATAACAATATGGGATAAGGACTATCCACAATTACTGCGAGAAATACAAGATCCCCCTTTTGTTTTATACGGAAAAGGAGAAAGAGATTTTCTAAATAAAGTAAATAAATTAGCGATTGTTGGAACGAGAGAACCGTCTTTATATGGAAAGGAGAGTATGAAGTTTATTTTACAACCTTTACTTGAAAAAGAATGGCTTATTGTTAGTGGGTTTGCAAGAGGGATAGATACAATTGCTCATGAAGTTACAGTAAGGCAGCATTGCCCGACCATTGCAATATTAGGACACGGATTATCTTATATGTATCCAAAGGAGAATAGAGGTTTATATGACACGTGGAAAGATTATATATTGTTATTGACAGAGTATCCGCCCCATTATGTGCCGAAAAAATGGTATTTCCCAAAAAGAAATCGAATTATTAGCGGTATAAGTAAAGGTGTTTTAGTTGTAGAAGCAAAAACGAGAAGTGGATCCCTTATTACTGCAGACCTTGCGCTAGAACAAAATAGAGAGGTGTTTGCGCTTCCTGGACCTATATTTATAGAGAGTGCAGCAGGAACGAATCATCTAATTCAACAAGGCGCCAAGCTAGTAAGAAATGCGGAGGATATCCTTGAAGAAATTTTAAATTAACCATATATTTTTATGTTTTTATTAAACAATTATTGACAAATGGTAGATTGTCGCTGTATGGTATATTCATTCTTGATTGACAAAAACAAGAGAAATCAATAAGATTGATGAAGACTTGAATCCACCTCTTAAGGAGGCACTAGCATGTCAGATTACCTCGTAATCGTGGAGTCGCCTTCTAAGGCGAAGACCATTGAAAAATATTTAGGGAAAAAATACAAAGTCGTCGCGTCCATGGGACATGTCCGCGATTTACCTAAAAGCCAAATGGGGATAGAAGTAAAGAATAACTTCACTCCGAAGTATATTACCATTCGTGGTAAGGGTCCCGTTTTAAAAGATTTAAAATCAGCGGCAAAAAAAGCAAAGAAAGTCTATCTCGCGGCCGATCCGGATCGTGAAGGAGAAGCAATTGCTTGGCATTTAGCAAATACGTTAAATGTGGACGTTGAATCAGATTGCCGAGTTGTATTTAATGAGATTACAAAAGATGCAATAAAAGAATCATTTAAATATCCTCGTGCAATTAATATGGATTTAGTAGATGCACAACAGGCAAGGCGTATACTCGATCGTCTTGTTGGTTACAATATCAGTCCTTTATTATGGAAGAAAGTAAAAAAAGGATTAAGTGCAGGACGCGTACAATCTGTAGCAGTTCGTTTAATCATCGAACGTGAAAAAGAAATTCAAAGTTTTGAACCTGAAGAATTTTGGACAATTAAAACAGAATTTGTGAAAGGGAAAGACACATTTGAAGCAAGCTTTTACGGTGTAGATGGTGAAAAAGTTCAATTAACGAACGAAGCACAAGTGAACGAAATAATCGAAAAGATGAAAGACAATGCGTTTTCGGTTGAAAATGTAACGCGAAAAGAGCGAAAGCGTAACCCTGCATTACCGTTTACAACATCTTCCTTGCAACAAGAGGCAGCGCGTAAGTTAAATATGCGAGCAAAGAAAACAATGATGCTTGCACAGCAGCTGTATGAAGGGATAGATCTTGGAAAACAAGGGACTGTAGGTCTTATTACGTATATGAGAACTGATTCAACACGTATCTCAGAAACAGCTCAAACAGAGGCTCGTGATTACATTACTGAGGCGTTTGGTGCGGAATACATAGGAACAGAGAAGAGGAAAGAAACGAAAAAGTCGAAAGCACAAGATGCGCATGAGGCGATTCGTCCTACTTCGGTAATGAGAAAGCCAGAGGAACTAAAAAGTTTCTTAAGTCGTGATCAACTCCGTTTGTATAAACTGATTTGGGAGCGATTTGTTGCAAGTCAAATGGCATCTGCTATAATGGATACTGTTACAGCGAAACTCATTAATAACAATGTTCAGTTCCGTGCAAGTGGATCAGTTGTAAAGTTCCCAGGATTTATGAAAGTGTACGTAGAGTCGAAAGATGATGGTGCGGAAGAAAAGGATAAGATGTTGCCACCGTTAGAAGTAGGTGAAACTGTATTTTCAAAAGATATAGAACCAAAGCAACATTACACACAGCCTCCGCCGCGTTACACAGAGGCTCGTCTAGTAAGAACACTTGAAGAGCTTGGAATTGGGAGACCGTCTACTTATGTACCGACACTTGAAACAATCCAAAAACGAGGATACGTTGCTTTAGATAATAAACGCTTCGTTCCGACTGAGCTTGGTGGAATAGTAATCGAACTTATTTTAGAGTTTTTCCCAGAAATTATTAACATTGAATTTACTGCCAATATGGAGCAAAGCCTTGATGAAGTAGAAGAAGGAAATGCAAATTGGGTGAAAATTGTTGATGATTTCTACGTAGGATTTGAACCGCGCTTAGAAAAAGCGGAAAAAGAAATGCGTGAAGTGGAAATTAAAGATGAACCAGCTGGGGAAGACTGTCAATTATGTAGTCACCCGATGGTCTTTAAAATGGGTAAATATGGGAAGTTTATGGCTTGTTCAAATTTCCCGGAATGTCGTAATACAAAACCGATTGTAAAAGAAATCGGTGTTACTTGTCCGAAGTGTGATAAAGGGCAAATTATTGAACGCCGTAGTAATAAAAAGAAACGCCTTTTCTACGGATGCGGTACGTATCCAGAATGTGACTTTGTATCTTGGGATAAGCCGATTGGTCGTAAATGTCCGAAGTGTGAAGGTATGCTCGTAGAGAAAAAGTTAAAAAAAGGCGTGCAAGTACAATGTATTTCGTGTGATTATGAAGAAGAACAACAAATGTGAGCGTAACTGCTCACATTTTTTTCGGGAAGAAAAGGAAAGGTGATATATATGACAACACAAGTAGTAAACGTCATTGGCGCAGGTCTTGCAGGAAGCGAAGCAGCTTACCAAATTGCAAAGCGTGGTGTCCAAGTAAAATTATATGAAATGAGACCAGTAAGGCAAACACCAGCTCATCATACAGATAAATTTGCTGAATTAGTATGTAGTAACTCACTTCGCGCAAACACATTGACAAATGCTGTTGGTGTTATTAAAGAAGAAATGCGTCTAATGGATTCTGTCATTATTCGTGCAGCTGATGAGTGCTCTGTACCAGCAGGAGGTGCCTTAGCTGTAGACCGTCATGAATTCGCGGCGAAAGTGACTGAATATGTGAAAAATCATCCGAACGTAACTGTAATGAATGAGGAAATCACTGAAATTCCAGAGGGACCAACTGTTATTGCGACAGGTCCACTTACGTCTCCGGATCTTTCTGCACAATTAAAAAAACTAACAGGTGAAGATTATTTTTATTTCTATGATGCTGCAGCGCCAATCGTTGAGAAAGACAGCATTGACATGAATAAAGTATATTTAAAATCCCGTTATGATAAAGGTGAAGCGGCATATTTAAACTGTCCAATGACAGAAGAAGAGTTTGATCGTTTTTATGAGGCTTTAATTGCTGCTGAGACAGTGCCTTTAAAAGAATTTGAAAAAGAAATTTTCTTTGAAGGTTGTATGCCAGTAGAAGTTATGGCAAGTAGAGGAAGACAGACGTTAGTATTTGGACCGATGAAGCCTGTTGGGTTAGAAGATCCGAAAACAGGGAAAACACCGTATGCGGTTGTTCAGTTACGTCAAGATGATGCAGCAGGAACATTATATAATATTGTAGGCTTCCAAACACATTTAAAGTGGGGGCCACAAAAAGAAGTGTTACAGCTAATTCCAGGACTAGAAAACGCAGAGATTGTACGTTATGGTGTAATGCATCGTAATACGTTTATTAATTCGCCTAATTTGCTTCGTCCAACATATCAATATAAACAACGTGATGATTTATTCTTCGCTGGTCAAATGACTGGTGTAGAGGGTTATGTTGAATCAGCAGCATCAGGATTATTAGCGGGTATTAACGCTGCTCGACTTGTACAAGGTGAAGAGCCAGTTGTATTACCACCTGTAACTGCAATGGGAAGTATGGCAAATTATATTACTGCGACAAATGCGAAAAACTTCCAGCCAATGAATGCAAACTTTGGTTTATTTACACCGTTAGAGAAGAAAATTAAAAAGAAACAAGAGCGAAATGAAGCATATGCTACACGCGCTTTGGAAACAATTCAAAATTTTGTAAATATTTAATTAAATTTCTTGCAAAGGCTACTAAGTTGTGATACGATTTAGTAGCCTTTATTGAGGTGAATTATATGGATGTGAATGTGAAGAAATTGTTACAATTATTCGTTGGATATTTACAAATTGAAAGAAATTATTCAAAATATACAATTGCAAGTTATCAAAATGATTTAGAACATTTTGTGCAATTTATGGAGCGAGAAGGCATATCCTCTTTTTTAGATGTTACATACGCGGATGTTCGTTTATACTTGACGACGTTGCACGATCAGAAGTTAGCCCGTAAATCTGTCGCAAGGAAAGTATCAAGCTTACGAAGTTTATATCGTTTTTTGATGCGTGAAGGTTATCAAAAAGATAATCCGTTTGCACTTGCGTCACTTCCCAAGAAAGAATTGTCAATCCCAAAGTTTTTATATGCTGAAGAGTTAGAGGAATTGTTTGAAGTTTCTGATACAGGGGCGCCACTCGGTCAAAGGAATCAAGCTTTATTAGAGTTGATGTATGCAACTGGGATTCGTGTAAGCGAATGCGTTAATTTGCAACTTACCGACATTGACTTTGCAGTGGGAACAATTTTAGTGATGGGAAAAGGGAAAAAACAAAGATATATTCCGTTCGGAAGCTATGCACAAGATGCTTTAATTACTTATATAGAGAACGGGAGAAAACAGTTAGCTCAAAAGACTGAAGAACAATCTCATATGGTATTTTTAAATGCGAAAGGTAAGCCGTTAACAGATCAGGGTGTACGTTATGTTTTGAACGAACTCATTAAGAAAGCTTCACTTACAATGCGGATAAGTCCCCATATGTTAAGGCATACATTTGCTACACATATGTTGGATGAAGGAGCGGATTTACGTACTGTGCAGGAGCTATTAGGTCATGAGAATTTGTCAACCACACAAATTTATACGCATGTCTCTAAAGAAAGATTGCGTTCTGTGTACATGAAGCATCACCCGCGGGCATAAATTGCTTTTAAGGCTATAAAAACATATAAAGGAGTTTTTTCTATGGGAAATTTCCACGCTACAACGATATTTGCAGTTCATCATAATGGAGAATGTGCAATGGCTGGAGATGGTCAGGTAACGATGGGGAATGCTGTTGTAATGAAACATACAGCTCGCAAAGTTCGCAAACTTTTCCAAGGGAAAGTTTTAGCTGGTTTTGCAGGATCAGTTGCTGATGCATTTACTCTTTTTGAAATGTTTGAAGGGAAATTAGAAGAGTATAATGGCAACTTGCAGCGTGCTGCAGTTGAGATGGCGAAACAATGGCGTGGTGATAAAATGCTACGTCAGCTAGAAGCAATGCTCATTGTCATGGATAAAACAACGATGCTCCTTGTTTCAGGTACAGGAGAAGTGATTGAACCAGATGATGGTATTTTAGCAATTGGTTCAGGCGGACATTATGCACTTGCTGCTGGTCGTGCTTTAAAGCAACATGCAAGTGAACATTTAACAGCGAAACAAATTGCGAAGGCCAGTTTAGAAATTGCAGGCGATATTTGTGTTTATACGAACCACAACATAATTGTTGAAGAATTGTAGAATCGTAAGGGAGGCATTTTATATGCATTTACATTTTACTCCGCGTCAAATTGTGGAAAAATTAGATCAATACATCATCGGTCAAAAAGATGCAAAGAAAGCGGTTGCTGTAGCTCTACGAAATCGATACCGTCGCAGTAAATTAGTTGAAAATTTACGTGATGAAATTGCACCTAAAAACATTTTAATGATTGGACCGACAGGTGTTGGTAAAACAGAGGTAGCACGGCGAATGGCGAAACTCGTTGGAGCACCTTTTATTAAGGTTGAAGCGACGAAATTTACAGAAGTTGGATATGTGGGTCGAGATGTAGAGTCGATGGTCCGTGACCTTGTTGAAACGTCTGTTCGCATTGTGAAAGAGGAAATGGTAGTTAAAGTTCAAGATAAAGCAGAAGAGCAAGCGAATCAACGTCTTGTTGAAATTTTAGTGCCGAGTCCGGAGAAGCAATCTGGATTTAAAAATCCATTAGAAATGCTTTTTGGTGGTAATCAAAATTCAAACCAAACATCTGATGCGCAGGAAGATGATGAAATCGAAAAGAAACGTCAAGATGTGGAAAGAAAGCTTGCGGCAGGCCTTCTTGAAGATGAAGTGATATCGATCGAAGTGACGGAACAACAGTCTTCTATGTTTGATATGTTGCAAGGAACTGGCATGGAGCAAATGGGAATGAATTTCCAAGATGCACTAGGAAGTATCATGCCGAAAAAAACGAAAAAACGTAAACTTTCTGTAAAAGAAGCAAGAAAACTCTTGACAAATGAAGAGGCACAGCGCTTAATTGATATGGATGAAGTTACACAAGAGGCTGTTTATCGTGCTGAACAGCTCGGGATTATTTTTATCGATGAAATTGACAAAATTGCTGGTAAGCAGTCGAATAGCGTAGATGTATCGCGTGAAGGTGTGCAACGTGACATTTTACCGATTGTAGAAGGATCGAATGTAGCAACGAAATACGGATCAGTAAAAACGGATTATATTTTATTTGTTGCAGCTGGAGCGTTCCATATGTCTAAACCGTCGGATTTAATTCCGGAATTGCAAGGGAGATTTCCGATTCGAGTAGAATTAACAAAATTATCGGCGGATGATTTTGTTAAAATATTAATCGAGCCTGACAATGCGCTAATTAAACAGTACACGGCGTTATTAGCGACTGAAGGTATAGAAATTGAATTTTCAGACGAAGCTATTCGTAAGATTGCTGAGATTGCTTATCAAGTTAATCAGGATACAGATAATATTGGAGCGAGAAGACTTCATACTGTTATGGAGAAGCTCCTTGAAGATTTATCGTTTGAGGCATCTGAAATTACGTTAGAGAAAATAACGATAACACCTCAATATGTTGAGGAAAAATTAGCGACAATAGCTAAAAATAAAGATGTGAGCCAGTTTATTTTGTAATAGTGTCATCAGGTGACTCGCCCTAGTTTCCAAGTGATGAAAAAATATGTAAGTAACATGTAGGAGGAAATTTTGAAATGGAATTATTAGCAAAAACGAGAAAATTAAATGCGTTATTACAGAGCGCAGCAGGAAAGCCTGTAAACTTTAGAGAGATGTCTGACACAATGTGTGAAGTAATTGAAGCGAACGTGTTCGTTGTAAGTCGTCGCGGTAAATTATTAGGATATGCGATTCACCAACAAATCGAAAACGAACGTATGAAGCACATGCTTGCAGAGCGTCAATTCCCAGAAGAGTATACGCAAAGTTTATTCAATGTTACAGAAACATCTTCAAATTTAGGTGTGGATAGTGACTACACAGCATTCCCAGTAGAAAATAGAGAATTATTCGGTCAAGGTTTAACTACAATCGTACCAATCGTTGGTGGCGGTGAGCGTCTAGGTACACTAGTATTAGCTCGTCTTGGTCAAGAGTTCTTAGACGATGATTTAATTCTTGCTGAATACAGCTCAACTGTTGTAGGTATGGAAATCTTACGTGAAAAAGCAGAAGAAATCGAAGAGGAAGCACGTAGTAAAGCTGTTGTTCAAATGGCGATTAGCTCATTATCTTACAGTGAGTTAGAAGCAATCGAGCATATCTTCGAAGAATTAAATGGAACAGAAGGTTTACTTGTTGCAAGTAAAATTGCTGATCGCGTAGGAATTACTCGTTCGGTAATCGTAAATGCACTACGTAAATTAGAAAGTGCTGGTGTTATTGAGTCTCGCTCTTTAGGTATGAAAGGAACATACATTAAAGTGCTAAACGACAAGTTTCTACAGGAACTTGCTAAATTAAAAACAAACTAATTTATAAAAAAACTCTCCTCGCTTGAGGAGAGTTTTTTGTTTTTTTAAGTGAATGATTTTGCTTACGTAAGGCGTCATGACAACATTCATTAGAAAACTATTAATTAACCTTCAATTCCTTGCTTAAAGGAATTGAAGGTTGGTAATACTAGGATTTGAGCGTGAAAAAAAGAAAGTTTTACATTGTTCGCATTTTCGACTTGATTGTAATATTTCAGTATGATATAGTAAGCAGTGGTGTCAGTACAAAGTACACACGTTTACTGATTTAAGTGTTGGTGCTACGTTCGTAGTTTCGCTTAGAGATGAAGTAAACGGAGGATATCAAAAAAACCATTTAGGAGGAACTAAATTATGTCAGTAATTTCTATGAAACAATTGCTTGAAGCTGGTGTTCATTTCGGACATCAAACTCGTCGTTGGAACCCAAAAATGAAGCGTTACATCTTCACAGAGCGTAACGGTATCTACATCATCGACTTACAAAAAACTGTGAAAAAAGTTGAGGAAGCTTACAGAACGATGCGTGACATCGCTGCTGAAGGTGGAGACATTTTATTCGTAGGTACTAAAAAACAAGCACAAGAAGCTATTAAAGAAGAAGCAACTCGTGCTGGTATGTACTTCGTTAACCAACGTTGGTTAGGTGGAACTTTAACAAACTTCCAAACAATCCAAAAGCGTATCAAGCGTCTTAAAGATATCGAAAGAATGCAAGAAGATGGTACTTTCGAAGTACTTCCTAAGAAAGAAGTTGTTCAACTTAAAAAAGAGTTAGAGCGTCTTGAGAAATTCTTAGGCGGTATTAAAGATATGAAAGGTCTTCCAAGTGCATTATTCATAGTAGACCCTCGTAAAGAGCGTATTGCAGTTGCTGAAGCACGCAAATTACACATTCCAATCATCGGTATCGTTGATACAAACTGTGATCCGGACGAAATCGATCACGTTATTCCAGCAAACGATGATGCAATTCGTGCTGTAAAACTTCTTACATCTAAAATGGCAGACGCGATCCTTGAAACAAAACAAGGTGAAGAAACTGTTACTGCGTAACAAATTTGGAAAGGTGATAAGGGGTTCGGCCTTTTATCACCTTTTTTAAGGTATAAACACCTTTATAAAAGGTATAAATACATATTTTAGGAGGATGAAAAATATGGCAATCACTGCACAAATGGTAAAAGAACTTCGCGAAAAAACTGGCGCAGGTATGATGGACTGCAAAAAAGCTTTAACAGAAACTAACGGCGACATGGAGAAAGCAATTGACTTCTTACGTGAAAAAGGTATTGCGAAAGCTGCTAAAAAAGCAGACCGCATCGCTGCTGAAGGTTTAACTTTCATCGAAACAAACGGTAACGAAGGTTTAATCTTAGAATTAAACTCTGAGACTGATTTCGTTGCGAAAAACGAAGGTTTCCAAGCGTTAATTAAAGAATTAGCTGCTCACTTATTAGCTAACAAACCTGCTAACGTTGAAGAAGCTATGGCTCAAACAATCGAAGGCGGCAAAACAGTAGAAGAGCACATCAACGAAGCAATCGCTAAAATTGGTGAAAAACTTACACTTCGTCGTTTCGAAATCGTATCAAAAACTGATGCTGATGCATTCGGCGCTTACCTACACATGGGTGGACGTATTGGTGTATTAACAGTTCTTGAAGGTTCTACTGACGAAGCAGCTGCTAAAGATGTAGCAATGCACATCGCAGCAGTTAACCCTAAATACATCGACCGCGATGCTGTAACAGCTGAAGAAGTTGAGCATGAGCGTCAAGTATTAACACAACAAGCTTTAAACGAAGGCAAGCCTGAAAAAATCGTTGCGAAAATGGTAGAAGGTCGTCTTGGCAAATTCTTTGAAGAGATTTGCTTACTTGACCAAACATTCGTTAAGAATCCTGACATGAAAGTTCGTCAATTCGTTGAGTCTAAAGGCGGAACATTAAAAGGATTCGTTCGCTACGCTGTTGGTGAAGGTATCGAAAAACGCGAAGACAACTTTGCTGAAGAAGTAATGAACCAAGTAAAAGGTAACAACTAATACAGATTAGGGAACACATTGTGTTCCCTTTTTTAAAATAAAGATGTAAGCAATTGGAGGTTCATTATGAGTAAACCGAAATATAATCGTGTCGTTTTAAAGCTGAGCGGAGAAGCTTTAGCTGGCGAGCAAGGATTTGGAATTAACCCAGCTGTTATTAAGTCAGTTGCGGAACAAGTGAAAGAAATTGCAGAACTTGATGTAGAGGTTGCTGTTGTTGTTGGTGGCGGTAACATTTGGCGTGGGAAAATTGGAAGCGAAATGGGCATGGATCGTGCAGGAGCAGATTACATGGGCATGTTAGCAACAGTTATGAATTCATTAGCTCTTCAAGATAGCTTAGAGAATATTGGAATTCAAACTCGCGTACAAACTTCAATTGAGATGCGTCAAGTGGCAGAGCCTTACATTCGTCGTAAAGCAATTCGTCACTTAGAGAAAAAACGTGTTGTTATCTTTGCTGCAGGTACAGGTAACCCATACTTCTCTACAGATACAACAGCAGCATTACGTGCAGCTGAAATCGAAGCGGACGTTATTTTAATGGCGAAAAATAATGTGGATGGCGTATATAGTGCAGATCCATCTATTGACCCAACAGCTACGAAATACGAAACACTTACTTACTTAGATGTATTAAAAGCAGGTTTAGGTGTAATGGATTCTACAGCTTCTTCTTTATGTATGGATAATGATATTTCATTAATTGTATTCTCGGTTATGGAAAAAGGTAACATTAAACGTGCCGTTTTAGGCGAAAATATTGGAACAGTTGTAAGGGGGAAATAAATTATGGGACAACAAGTATTGAAGTCTTCAAATGAAAAAATGGAAAAAGCAGTTGCTGCTTATTCTCGTGAATTAGCAACAGTTCGCGCTGGTCGTGCAAGCTCGTCTGTATTAGATAAGGTACAAGTTGATTACTATGGTGCACCAACACCAGTTGTGCAATTAGCGAACATTACAGTTCCAGAAGCACGTTTGCTTGTAATTCAACCTTATGATAAAACTTCTATCGGTGATATTGAAAAAGCAATTTTAAAAGCAGATTTAGGCTTAAACCCTTCTAATGATGGAACTGTAATTCGTATTGCATTCCCTGCATTAACAGAAGAGCGTCGTCGCGATCTTGTAAAAGTTGTGAAGAAATATGCTGAGGAAGCAAAAGTTGCTGTTCGTAACGTACGTCGTGACAGTAATGATGACCTTAAGAAGCTTGAAAAAGCTGGCGACATTACAGAAGATGATTTAAGAGGATATACTGAAGATATCCAAAAAGAAACAGATAAATATATTGCAAAAGTTGACGAAATCGCAAAAAACAAAGAAAAAGAAATTATGGAAGTGTAATAGCGATAATTTCGCAAATATGACCCTCTTCTTAAGGGGGTCTTTTTACACTTTTAGGCATACGTCTGCTTGTTGGAGGGTATGAATGATGTTTAAAAAGTTTCCTTTTTTTAAAAGTAAAAAGGTCACATCGTTTGATCATCTCATTGAAAAAGTGAAAAAAGGATATATCCCAGAACATATTGCTATTATTATGGATGGTAATGGAAGATGGGCAAAGAGAAGAGCCATGCCTCGCATTGCTGGTCATCATGAAGGTATGCAAGTTGTGAAGAAAATCACAAAATTTGCAAGTAAGCTTGATGTGAAAGTATTAACTCTTTATGCTTTTTCGACTGAGAACTGGAAAAGACCGAAAAAAGAAGTTGATTATTTGATGAAGCTTCCAGAAGAATTTTTAGGTGCATTTTTACCAGAGTTGATTGAAGAAAACGTACAAGTCCGAGTAATAGGGCAAAAAGATCGTCTTCCTACGCATACGCGCAGAGCGATGGAAAAAGCCATGGAAGATACGAAAGAGAATACGGGATTAATTCTTAATTTCGCGTTAAACTATGGAAGTCGAGATGAAATCGTTTCTGCTGTGCAACATATGATGAAAGATAGTGAGGAAGGAAAAATTCGTTCGGAAGAAATAAGTGAAGAAAAGATTTCTTCTTACTTAATGACGAGTTCTTTACCTGATCCAGAGTTGTTAATCCGTACAAGCGGAGAGCTACGTATTAGTAATTTCATGTTATGGCAAATTGCTTATTCGGAATTTTGGTTTACAGATGTGTATTGGCCAGATTTTACCGAGGAACATTTGCTAAATGCGATTACAGACTTTCAACATAGAGGGCGCAGATTCGGAGGCGTGTAGAAAGAGAGGGTTTGGTAGTGAAACAGAGAATTATTACTGGAGTGATTGCTGCCGCGCTATTCATTCCCATCGTAATTTACGGTGGCGTGCCTTTTACAGTTTTAGTGTATGCACTTGCTTCTATAGGTTTATATGAATTAATTCGTATGAACAAGCTTACGCTTATTTCGGTACCAACAGTTTTAGCTGCAGTATTATTGTGGATTATTTTAATTCCGAGTAGTGCATCAGAACTGTTTACGTGGATTGGGTTAGGTAAATTAGAAATCACATTTGTGATTGTTTTATTACTTTTATCATATACAGTCCTTTCTAAGAATACATTTACTTTTGACAATGCTTCATTTTTACTTATGGCAACGACATATGTTGGAATGGGATTCTTATATTTAAATGAAACGAGAATATTAGGAATCAAATATGTGTTCTGTGCACTATTTGTCATATGGGCAACTGATTCAGGTGCATATTTCATAGG
The DNA here is from genome assembly GCF_046534555.1 of Bacillus sp. SIMBA_074. Lineage (NCBI taxonomy): Bacteria > Bacillati > Bacillota > Bacilli > Caryophanales > Bacillaceae > Bacillus > Bacillus sp. SIMBA_074. The sequence goes on from NZ_JAWRYM010000006.1 coordinate 190,406, forward strand.
GAAAGCATTTGGAAAAAGAAAATTATGGCCAGAAATTAGTCCGAATAAAACGATTGAAGGTTCATTAGGCGGTATTGTTTGTGGAATTGTTGTTGCACTTGTTTACAATATGTTCTTCCCAGTTGAAGCGAATGTAGGAGTTTTAATCGTTCTGACGATTATCATTTCTATTTTTGGACAAATTGGTGATTTAGTGCAATCTGCATTTAAACGCCATTATGGTGTAAAGGATTCAGGTACAATTTTACCTGGACATGGTGGTATTTTAGATCGAACAGATAGTTGGTTATTTGTGTTACCAATTCTATACTTCTTATTACAATACAATTAATAAATGAACGAGGGGTTGGAGTCATGAAAAACATTAGTTTACTAGGTGCAAGCGGATCAATTGGTACACAAACATTAGATGTGTTACGCTCGCACCCAGACCAATTCCGTCTCGTTGCTTTTTCTGTAGGGAAAAATGTTGATTATGCAGTAAAGGTAATTCAAGAATTTTCCCCGCAAATTGTCTCTGTGCAAAGAGAGGAAGATGTTTTAAAATTACAAGCTGTTTCTGGTAATACAAAAGTAGTATATGGTAGCGAAGGCTTATTAGAAGTAGCGCTGCACCCAGATACAGAAATTGTAGTGAATGCTGTTGTAGGTAGCGTAGGGTTGTTACCGACACTCCGCGCAATTGAGGCGAAAAAAACAATTGGAATTGCAAATAAAGAAACGTTAGTAACTGCAGGGCATCTTGTAATGGAAGCAGCACGAAAACATAATGTATCGTTACTTCCAGTAGACAGTGAACATTCAGCTATTTTTCAATGCTTGAATGGTGAAAATGAAAAAAGAATCTCTCGCTTAATTATAACTGCTTCAGGCGGAAGTTTTCGTGATAAAACGAGAGATGAATTGCATCAAGTGACCGTAGAAGATGCACTTCGTCATCCAAACTGGTCAATGGGTTCGAAAATTACAATTGATTCTGCTACAATGATGAATAAGGGGCTAGAAGTAATTGAAGCACACTGGCTTTTTGGTATCCCTTATGAGCAAATCGATGTTGTTCTACATAAAGAAAGTATTATTCATTCTATGGTTGAATTTGAAGATCGTAGTGTAATGGCACAGCTTGGCTCACCTGATATGCGAGTACCGATTCAATACGCGCTTACATATCCTGATAGATTGCCTCTTTCAGACACGAAACAGTTAAATTTATGGGAAATGGGAACATTGCATTTTGAGAAAATGAATCAAGAGCGTTTCCGTTGTCTACGTTTTGCGTATGAAGCTGGAAAGACAGGTGGAAGTATGCCGGCTGTAATGAACGCGGCAAATGAAGTAGCTGTTGAAGCTTTTTTACAAAAGAGAATTGGTTTCTTAACAGTGGAAGACCTCATTGAAAAAGCAATGCACCATCACACTGTCATTGCACGTCCGAGCTTAGAGGAAATTCAGGAAATTGACGCAGCCACAAGACGGTTTGTGATGGAACAAATTTAGCAAAGGTGGTTATGGAATTGAATACAGCGATTGCCTTTATATTAATTTTCGGTGCACTCGTATTTTTCCATGAGCTAGGGCATCTATATTTCGCAAAAAGAGCAGGTATTTTGTGCCGCGAGTTTGCGATTGGTTTTGGTCCGAAAATATTCTCATTTGAAAAGAATGAAACGGTGTATACGATTCGATTACTGCCCCTTGGTGGCTATGTAAGAATGGCTGGCGAGGATGCGGACACAGTTGAGTTAAAACCTGGAAAAAAGGTTGGACTTGTATTAAATGAAAAAGACGAAGTTGTGAAATTAGTTTTTGACGGACATGAAAAATATCCAAATGTTCGTGTCATTGAAGTCGAACAAGCTGATTTAGAGCATAATCTTACAATTTTGGGTTATGAAGAGTACGAGGAAGAGCTGCAAACATTCCGAGTGAATGAAAAAGCTCGTATCATTTCTGCGGGAGAAGAAATTCAAATCGCTCCGTACAATAGACAATTTGGCTCTAAAAAATTGGGCCAACGTGCTCTAACAATCTTTGCAGGTCCTGCAATGAACTTTATTCTAGCATTTGTTATTTTTGTGATTCTTGGATTTGTACAAGGAGTTCCTGTTGACAAACCAATGGTTGGAAAAGTAATGGAGAATAGTGCTGCAGAACAAGCTGGATTAAAAGAAAACGATACGATTCAAGCAATCAATGGGAAGAACACTAGTACATGGAAAGATGTTGTAACGATTGTACGTGAAAACCCAAATAAAGAAATTACGTTACATGTAAAGCGTGATAGTGAGCAATTTAATGTGAAAGTAACACCAACGCTTGATAAAGAAGGAAAAGACGAAGTTGGTAGAATTGGTGTTTATTCTCCTGTAGAGAAAACAGTGATGGGTTCTATTAAATCAGGGTTTGAACAAACATACGAATGGACGAAACTAATTTTTGATTCTCTTGTGAAATTAGTAACGGGTCAATTTTCTATTAATGAGTTGTCAGGTCCAGTAGGAATTTATAATCTAACAGATCAAGTTGTAGATTATGGATTTACGCGTGTACTAAGTTTAGCGGCAGTTTTAAGTATTAACCTTGGTTTATTTAATTTATTACCAGTCCCAGCTTTAGACGGTGGACGTTTGTTCTTCTTCTTAATTGAAGCGTTACGAGGAAAACCAATTGATCGTCAAAAAGAAGGAATGGTTCACTTTATTGGGTTTGCATTATTAATGTTGCTTATGTTAGTTGTAACATGGAATGACATCCGTAAGTTTTTCTTGTAAAATAAGAAGAAGTTTATAATGAAATAGAGCTCATAGAATAAAATCCCTCACCTAACTCGAGGTGAGGGGTTTTATTGCGTGTAAGAGTAAAATGAAGAGGTGCGAATAAATGAAACAAAGTATGGTATTCAGTCCTACATTACGTGAAGTTCCAGCAGATGCTGAAATTAAGAGTCATCAATTATTACTTCGCGCAGGGTTTATGCGTCAAAATGCTTCTGGTATTTATAGTTTTCTACCATTTGGTTTAAAAGTGTTACACAAAGTAGAACGTATTGTTCGTGAAGAAATGGAGCGCGCAGGGGCAGTAGAACTATTAATGCCAGCTATGCAAGCTTCTGAATTATGGCAAGAATCAGGTCGTTGGTATTCTTACGGATCAGAATTAATGCGTATGAAAGATCGTAATGCTCGCGAGTTTGCGCTAGGGGCAACTCATGAGGAAGTAATTACAGATCTTGTACGTGATGAAATTAAATCATACAAAAAACTACCATTAACATTATATCAAATTCAAACAAAATTCCGTGATGAGCAAAGACCACGTTTCGGTTTATTACGCGGAAGAGAATTTTTAATGAAAGATGCGTATTCTTTCCATGCAACACAAGAAAGTTTGGATGAAGTATATAGCGGTTTATACAAAGCGTATTCTAATATCTTTGCTCGTTGTGGTTTGAATTTCCGTGCAGTTATCGCTGATTCTGGAGCAATGGGTGGAAAAGATACACACGAATTTATGGTGTTATCTGATGTAGGTGAAGATACAATTGCGTATTCTGATACATCTGATTATGCGGCAAATATTGAAATGGCTCCTGTTGTTGCTACGTATACGAAGAGTGATGAAGCCGAAAAAGCACTTGAAAAAGTAGCAACTCCAGATCAAAAAGCTATTGAAGAAGTATCTGCATTCTTAAATATCGCAGCGGAAAAATGCATTAAATCTATGGTGTTTAAAGTAGATGCGAAATTAGTAGTAGTACTTGTTCGTGGCGATCATGAAGTCAATGATGTAAAAGTGAAGAATGTATACGGAGCTTCAGTCGTTGAGCTTGCTTCACATGAAGAAATAAAAGAGTTATTAAACTGTGAAGTGGGTTCTTTAGGACCGATTGGTGTTACAGGGGATATCGAAATTATCGCTGACCATGCTGTAGCATCAATTGTCAACGGATGTTCAGGAGCGAACGAAGAAGGGTTCCATTATGTAAATGTAAATCCAGAACGTGACTTTAAAGTAAGTCAATATACAGATTTACGCTTCATCCAAGAAGGAGACCAATCTCCAGATGGAAATGGAACAATTCTTTTCGCACGTGGAATTGAAGTTGGTCATGTATTCAAATTAGGAACTCGTTATAGTGAAGCAATGAACGCAACGTTCCTAGATGAAAACGGAAAAACAAAACCACTTATTATGGGTTGTTACGGTATCGGTGTATCTCGTACAGTGGCAGCAATCGCAGAGCAGTTTAATGATGAGAACGGTTTAGTTTGGCCAAAAGCTGTTGCACCGTTCCATGTGCATGTAATTCCAGTAAATATGAAATCTGATGCACAACGTGAAATGGGTGAAAATATCTACAACTCATTACAAGAACAAGGGTACGAAGTATTACTAGATGATCGTGCAGAACGTGCAGGTGTTAAATTTGCAGATGCAGATTTATTCGGCCTTCCAGTTCGCGTGACAGTTGGTAAAAAAGCAGACGAAGGTATTGTAGAAGTGAAAGTACGTGCTACAGGCGAGTCTGAAGAAGTGAAAGTAGAAGAACTTCAAACATATATTGCTAATATTTTAAAATAAGAAGAGGTACCTCGTAATGAGGTACCTTCTCTTTCTTTGTAAACGTATTTTGTAAAAGAAGAAGGAAGAAATCTTTCTTTGTAGTACGTTTCAATTTATAATAGCAAATGGAAGGAGAGTGCTTATGTCATTAACAAATGAACAGCAAGAGCGATTTCAAATTTTGCTCCAACAGTTGCAAATACCAGAAGACCTTATAAATCAATATTTACATGGCGGTGGTATTGAAAAGCTAGTTATTGATAAAGCGAATAAAAGTTGGCATTTTGACTTACAAGTGCCACGTATTTTGCCGACAGAATTATATGAGTTGCTAGAAACAAAGCTTAAGCAATCATTTTCTCATATTGCAAGAACAACATTTGCATTAGAAGCAGAGAATAAACAATTTACAGAAGAAGAAGTGAAGGCATATTGGCCGCTTTGTACAGAACGAATTACATTTTCACCTATGTTCGCGTACTTAAAGAAGCAACTTCCGCAGGTCAATGGCGTGAAGTTGCTATTAAATGTGAATAATGAGCTGGAATCTACTACTTTAAAGAAAAACGTTGCGAAACCAGTAGGTGATCAATACGAAGCTTTTGGATTCCCGCGTTTTCAGTTAGACACACATATAAAGCAAAATGCAGAAGAAATGCAAAAGTTTCGTGAGCAGACACAGGAAGAAGATCGTCAACGAGTTATACAGGCTATGGAAGAGATGGCTAAAAGGCAAGCTGAAGAAAGTGATGTTGTTCATGAAGGACCAGTTGTGCTTGGTTATCTTATTAAGCCAGATGAAGAGATTACGCCGCTGCGTGAAATTCAAGATGAAGAAAGAAGAAAAACCGTTCAAGGGTATGTTTTCCATGTAGAGACGAAAGAACTTCGTAGTGGACGTACATTATTAACTTTAAAGATAACTGACTATACGGACTCTATTATGATTAAGATGTTCTCACGTGATAAAGAAGATATCCCGATGTTACAATCCTTGAAAAAAGGAACTTGGGTAAAAGCGCGTGGTTCAGTTCAAAATGATACATTCGTGCGTGATTTAGTTATGATCGCAAATGATATAAATGAAATAACGGGACCTTCTCGTAAAGATAAAGCAAAAGAAGGGGAAAAAAGAGTAGAACTTCATCTTCATACTCCAATGAGTCAAATGGATGCTGTTACTTCTGTTTCTAAGCTCGTTGCCCAAGCTGGAAAATGGGGGCATGAGGCTATTGCAGTTACAGACCATGCTGTTGCACAGTCGTTCCCAGAAGCATATTCTGCTGGTAAAAAGGCTGGAGTTAAAGTTCTATATGGTGTAGAAGCAAATTTAGTTAATGATGGTGTGCCGATAGCATATAACGAAGCACATCGTCTACTTGCAGAAGAAACATATGTTGTCTTTGACGTTGAGACAACAGGGTTATCTGCTGTATATGATACAGTCATTGAGTTAGCTGCTGTAAAGATAAAAGGTGGAGAAATTATTGATCGCTTTGAATCTTTCGCAAATCCTCATCAACCATTATCGGCGACGATTATTGAATTAACAGGTATTACAGATGATATGTTAACTGATGCACCAGAAGTGGACGAAGTGTTTAAAAAGTTTGAGGAATGGATGGGTGACCATACACTTGTTGCTCATAACGCAAGCTTCGATATGGGCTTTATTAACGTAGGTTTTAAAAAGGCTGGGATAGAAAAAACGAAAAATCCAGTTATTGATACGTTAGAACTTGCACGGTTCTTATTCCCAGAAATGAAAAATCATCGATTAAATACGATGTGTAAAAAGCTTGATATTGAATTAACGCAACATCACCGTGCGATTTATGATACAGAAGCAACGGGATATTTACTTGTGAAGATGTTAAAAGATGTGATTGAAAAGGGATTTGAATATCACGATCAACTAAACGATAGTATGGGACAAGGGGATGCGTATAAACGTGGGCGTCCAAGTCATATGACGTTACTTGCCACATCAGATGTTGGATTGAAAAACTTATATAAACTTGTTTCATATTCTCACTTGAATTACTTTTATCGTGTACCACGTGTACCACGATCACTATTAAAAAAATATCGCGAAGGCATTTTAGTAGGAACAGCTTGTGACAAAGGTGAAGTGTTTGAAGCTATGATGCAAAAAGCGCCTGAAGAAGTAGAAGAAATTGCACAGTTTTACGATTACATTGAGGTTATGCCTCCAGAAGTGTTACGTCATTTAGTGGAACGTGAACTCGTTCGAGATGAAGGACAGTTAAAAACAATAATTTCTAACTTAGTAAAACTAGGTGAGACGTTAGATAAGCCAGTTGTTGCTACTGGGAATGTGCATTATTTAGATCCAGAGGACGCGATATATCGGAAAATTTTAGTCAGTTCGCAGGGAGGAGCTAATCCGTTAAATCGCCATTCATTACCGCCTGTACATTTCCGTACAACAAATGAAATGCTAGATTGTTTTTCATTCTTAGGTGAAGACAAAGCGAAAGAAATTGTTGTGACAAATACAAACAAGATCGCATCATTAATTGGTGATGTTCGTCCAGTAAAAGATGATTTATACACACCGAAAATTGAAGGTGCTGATGATGAAACACGTGATATGAGCTATATAATGGCAAGAAGTATCTATGGAGATGAACTACCGGAAATTGTAGAAGCTCGTTTGGAAAAAGAATTGAAAAGTATTATTGGACATGGATTCGCCGTTATTTATTTAATTTCACATAAGCTTGTGAAAAAATCGTTAGTGGACGGTTATCTAGTAGGTTCGCGTGGATCGGTAGGTTCATCATTTGTTGCAACGATGATGGAAATTACAGAAGTAAACCCATTACCACCGCACTATGTATGTCCAAAGTGTAAACAATCAGAGTTCTTTAATGACGGTTCTGTAGGTTCTGGTTTTGATTTACCAGATAAAGAATGCCCAACATGTAATGTTCCATATGTGAAAGATGGGCATGACATTCCTTTCGAAACGTTCCTTGGATTTAAAGGGGATAAGGTACCGGATATCGATTTGAATTTCTCCGGAGAATACCAACCACGCGCCCATAACTATACGAAATTACTGTTCGGTGAAGATTATGTATACCGCGCAGGAACAATTGGTACGGTTGCGGAAAAAACCGCTTATGGGTATGTGAAAGGCTATGCTAATGATCATAACTTAACAATTCGAAATGCAGAGATTGATCGCTTAGTTGCGGGATGTACAGGTGTAAAGCGTACGACCGGACAGCATCCAGGTGGTATTATCGTTGTACCAGATTACATGGATATTTTTGACTTTTCACCAATTCAGTTTCCGGCTGATTCAATAGGTGCTGAGTGGAGAACAACGCACTTTGACTTCCACTCGATTCATGATAATTTATTGAAACTTGATATATTAGGACACGATGATCCGACTGTTATTCGTATGCTTCAAGATTTAAGTGGTATTGACCCGAAAACAATCCCAACGGATGATCCAGAAGTAATGAAAATTTTCTCTGGTCCAGAGTCTTTAGGGGTAACGGAAGAACAAATTAACTGTAAAACAGGTACACTTGGTATACCGGAGTTTGGTACGAAATTCGTAAGACAAATGTTAGAAGAAACGAAACCAACGACGTTTTCAGAGCTTGTTCAAATTTCTGGACTGTCCCATGGTACAGATGTATGGTTAGGTAATGCGAATGAATTAATTTATAACGGTACGTGTACACTGAGTGAAGTTATCGGTTGTCGTGATGACATCATGGTATATTTAATTTATCAAGGCTTGGATCCATCATTAGCCTTCAAAATCATGGAGTCGGTGCGTAAAGGTAAAGGTGTACCAGAAGAATGGGAAGAGGAAATGAGAAATAACAATGTACCAGGTTGGTATATTGATTCATGTAAGAAGATTAAGTACATGTTCCCTAAAGCCCATGCGGCTGCTTACGTACTTATGGCTGTACGTATTGCATACTTTAAAGTACATTTCGCACTTTTATTCTATGCGGCATATTTTACAGTTCGTGCAGATGACTTTGATGTAGAGGCGATGGCGAAAGGTTCAGCATCCATACGTGTAAAAATTGATGAAATTGCACAAAAAGGATTGGATGCAGCACCGAAAGAGAAGAGTTTATTAACGGTACTAGAAATGACACTTGAAATGTGTGAGCGTGGTTATTCATTCCAAAAGGTTGATTTATACCGCTCGCATGCAACCGAATTTATAATTGATGGGGATACTTTAATTCCTCCATTTAATGCAGTTCCTGGTCTTGGTACAAACGCAGCTTTCAGTATTGTTGAAGCTCGTAAAAATGGTGATTTCTTATCAAAAGAAGACTTACAGCAGCGCAGTAAGGTTTCTAAAACGATTATTGAGTATTTAGATGGTCAAGGTTGTCTAGGAGATTTACCGGATCAAAACCAATTGTCACTGTTCTAATAGGTAGGAAAAATCTTTGCAAATCAACATTTGCTATGGTATACTATAAACCGAGATAACCATGTCATGTATATTTTGTGAAAAAGAGAGTGGGGAAACCCACTCTTTCGTGTTACTATCTACATTTTGCTTATGTAGATAGTAATGATATTTCTGTCGTATATACATATTTTGTTACAAGTTTTACTTCTTAAATTTGGTAATACTAAGACAGATATTCCCTGCTTAACGGCAGGGGCTTTTGTTAGCTAACGAGAAAGAATAAGATAGACCGTCTTTATGAACGGGATCTTTTCTTGTAAATGGTACATGGCGGCAGGAAGGAGGCTGTTTATGGATAAGAAAGTCACAGAAATTGTAGAAGCATTTGCGCAGCCAATCGTTGAAGAGTTAAATCTTGAACTTGTAGATGTAGAGTATGTGCAAGAAGGACAAGACTGGTTCTTACGCGTATTCATTGATTCTGAAAAGGGAGTCGAAATTGAAGAATGCGGTGCGGTAAGTGAACGTTTAAGCGAAGCTTTAGATAAAGAGGATCCAATTCCTCATCTTTACTTTTTGGATGTATCATCTCCTGGAGCGGAACGCCCATTAAAGAAAGAGAAAGACTTCCAGCAAGCGGTAGGAAAACAAGTGGCAATTAAAACATATAAGCCGATTGATGGTGAGAAGATGTTTGAAGGAAAGCTACTTTCCTACGACGGTACTACAATTACACTACTATTAACAATTAAAACACGTAAAAAAGAAATCCAAATTCCAATGGATAAAGTTGCAAATGCGCGACTTGCTGTTACGTTTTAGTAAGAAGGGGGATCTTCATGAGCACTGAGTTGTTAGATGCTTTGCTCGTATTAGAGTCAGAAAAAGGTATTAGCAAAGATATTATTATTGATGCGATTGAAGCAGCATTAATCTCTGCTTATAAACGCAATTTTAACCAAGCACAAAACGTTCGTGTGAGCTTTAACCCAGAAGTGGGAACAATTCAAGTTTTAGCACGTAAGGACGTTGTAGATAATGTGTTTGATCCACGTCTTGAAATCTCTGTAGAAGAGGCAAGACAAATTAATCCAAACTACCAAGATGGTGACGTACTAGAAATTGAAGTAACGCCAAAAGATTTTGGTCGTATTGCAGCGCAAACTGCAAAACAAGTTGTAACACAACGAGTTCGTGAGGCGGAACGTGGTGTAATTTATTCAGAATTTAGTGATCGTGAAGAAGACATTATGGTTGGTATTGTACAGCGCCAAGATGCTCGTTTCATCTATGTAAGCTTAGGTAAAGTAGAAGCTTTATTACCTGTAAGTGAGCAAATGCCAAATGAGCAATATAAACCACATGATCGTATTCGCGTATTTATTACAAAAGTAGAAAAGACAACAAAAGGACCACAAATTTACGTATCACGTACACATCCTGGTCTTTTAAAACGTTTATTCGAAATGGAAGTTCCAGAAATTTATGATGGAACTGTAGAAATTCGCTCTGTAGCACGTGAAGCAGGCGACCGTTCTAAAATTTCTGTATATGCAGAGAATATCGATGTTGATCCAGTAGGTTCTTGTGTAGGACCGAAAGGACAACGTGTACAACGTGTTGTAGATGAACTAAAAGGTGAAAAGATTGACATCGTTCGCTGGTCGAATGACCCAGTTGAATATGTTGCAAATGCTTTAAGTCCATCACAGGTTGTTAAAGTACTTGTAGATGAAGCAGAGAAAGCAACAACTGTTGTTGTTCCAGACCACCAGCTTTCATTAGCGATTGGTAAGCGTGGACAAAATGCGCGTCTTGCAGCTAAATTAACAGGCTGGAAAATTGATATTAAAAGTGAGTCTGATGCGAAACAACTTGGTATTGTGACAGAAGAAGATAGCGTAATCGCATTCGGATTCGATTCAGCTGAAGACGAAATCGAATAGAGGTGATGAGTATGAGCAATCGAAAAGTTCCGTTACGAAAATGTATTGCGACGCAAGAGATGAAATCAAAACGAGAGCTAGTTCGCATTGTTCGTTCCAAAGAGGGCGAAGTGTCTATTGATTTATCAGGAAAAAAATCAGGACGAGGTGCATATTTATCAAAAGATAAAGAAAGCATTATTCAAGCTCAAAAGAAAAACATTTTGGAACATCATCTAAAAGCGAAAATCGACAGTTCTCTGTACGAAGAGCTTCTTGAGCTTGTTGAGAAGGAGTCGAAATAAGTGTCTGATTGGAAATCATTTTTAGGACTAGCAAACCGCGCTCGAAAAATTATTTCGGGTGAAGAACTCGTTTTAAAAGAAGTACGAAGTGGCAAAGCAAAGCTAGTATTGCTTTCTGAAGATGCGTCAGCGAACACTACAAAACGTATCATTGATAAAACCACGTACTACAACATACCAATGAGAAAAGTCGAAAATCGACAACAATTAGGGCATGCGATTGGGAGAGACGAGCGAGTCGTTGTAGCTATTTTAGATGAAGGCTTTGCGAAAAAGCTACGTAGCATGCTCGATACAAATTACCGGGGGTGAAGGTATGAGTAAAATTCGAGTACATGAATATGCAAAAAAAAATAATATCTCAAGTAAAGATCTTATGACAAAACTAAAAGAGATGAATATCGAGGTTTCGAATCATATGACAATGTTAGAAGATGAAGTAGTAAACAAATTAGATAATCAATATAGCGCTGGAGCGGAAAAACCTTCTGTTGCAGATGAGTTTGAAGTAGAAGAGAAAGTTGTTCGCAGTAAAAAGAACAGCAATAAGAATAAGAAAAAAGGCAAAGCAAATGAAGATAAACGTCAAGATAACTTTGCTGGAAGACAACAAACACCAATAGTAGAAACACCAGATAAAATCACTTTCTCTGGAAGCCTTACAGTAGGTGACCTTGCTAAAAAGTTAAGCAAAGAGCCATCTGAAATTATTAAAAAGCTCTTCATGCTAGGAATTATGGCGACAATTAACCAAGACTTAGATAAAGATACAATTGAGTTAATTGCTACTGATTACGGTATTGAAGTAGAAGAAGAAGTAGTTGTAAGTGAAACTGAATTTGAAACATTCATCGATGAGCAAGATGATGAAGAAAACTTAAAAGAACGTCCAGCTGTTGTTACAATTATGGGACACGTTGACCATGGTAAAACAACATTGCTTGACTCTATCCGTAATTCAAAAGTAACTGCTGGCGAAGCTGGTGGAATTACTCAGCATATCGGTGCATACCAAGTTGATGTAAATGATAAGAAGATTACGTTCTTAGATACACCAGGTCACGCGGCATTTACAACAATGCGTGCTCGTGGTGCACAAGTAACAGATATTACAATTCTTGTTGTTGCAGCTGATGACGGTGTTATGCCACAAACAGTTGAAGCGATTAGCCATGCGAAAGCAGCTGGAGTACCAATTATTGTTGCTGTGAATAAAATGGATAAACCAGCGGCAAATCCTGATCGTGTAATGCAAGAATTAACAGAATATGAATTAGTTCCAGAAGCTTGGGGCGGAGACACGATTTTCGTACCAATTTCTGCAATTCAAGGCGAGGGAATTGACAACTTACTAGAAATGATCCTTCTTGTGAGTGAAGTAGAAGAATATAAAGCAAATCCAAATCGTTATGCAGCTGGTACTGTAATTGAAGCACAGCTTGATAAAGGTAAAGGAACTATCGCGACATTACTTGTTCAAAACGGTACACTTCGAGTTGGAGATCCAATTGTTGTTGGAACATCATTCGGTCGTGTTCGTGCAATGGTAAGTGATATTGGTCGTCGTGTAAAAGTTGCTGGTCCGTCAACTCCTGTTGAAATTACAGGTTTAAATGAAGTGCCACAAGCGGGAGATCGTTTCATGGCATTCGCTGATGAGAAGAAAGCTCGTCAAATCGGTGAATCACGTGCACAAGAAGCGTTAGTTGCACAACGTGGTGAGAAATCTAAATTCAGCCTGGAAGATTTATTCCAACAAATCCAAGAGGGCGATGTAAAAGAAATTAACTTAATTGTGAAAGCAGACGTACAAGGTTCTGTAGAAGCAATGGCAGCATCACTTCGTAAAATTGATGTTGAAGGCGTAAAAGTGAAAATTATCCATACAGGCGTAGGTGCGATTACAGAATCTGATATTATTTTAGCTTCTGCATCTAATGCAATTGTAATTGGATTTAACGTACGCCCTGATGTGAATGCGAAGCGTACAGCTGAATTAGAGAAAGTTGATGTTCGTTTACACCGTATTATTTATAAAGTAATCGAAGAAATTGAATCAGCAATGCAAGGTATGCTGGATCCAGAATTCGAAGAAAAAGTAATCGGTCAAGCGGAAGTTCGTCAAACATTCAAAGTAACAAAAGTTGGAACAATCGCAGGTTGTTACGTAATAGACGGTAAAATTACACGTGATAGTGGCGTTCGTATTATCCGTGATGGCGTAGTAGTGTTCGAAGGAAAACTTGATACGTTAAAACGTTTCAAAGACGACGTAAAAGAAGTTGCACAAAACTATGAGTGTGGTATTACAATTGAGAGATATAATGATCTTAAAGAAGGGGACATCATTGAAGCATACGTTATGGAAGAAGTGAAGCGATGATTATCGCTTCACTCTCATTCGAGTGTATGATTTACGATGTGCATTCTTTAAAAGAGAAACGAGCAATTTTGCAACGTGTGTTAACTCGTGTGAAACAGCGCTATAATGTAGCTGTTTCTGAAGTTGGGCATCAAGATGTATGGCAACGTACAGAAATTGCAATTGTTTCCGTATCCTCAAATCGTGTTGTCTGTGAAAAAGAAATGAATCGTGTACTTGAGTATATCGATTCATTTCCTGAAATTGAACGTACGATAACACATTTGGAATGGTATTGAATGAGGTGAAGAGTTATGAAATTACGTGCGAACCGTGTGGGCGAGCAAATGAAAAAAGAATTAGGCGACATTATCAGTCGTAAAATTAAAGACCCACGTATTGGATTTGTTACAGTAACAGATGTACAAGTGAGTGGAGATTTACAAATTGCTAAAGTATACATTTCTGTTTTAGGTGACGAAGAACAGAAAGAAAATACATTAAAAGGTTTAGCGAAGGCAAAAGGCTTTATTCGTTCAGAAATTGGCCAACGTATTCGTCTTCGTAAAACACCAGAAATTACCTTTGAGTTTGATGAGTCTATCGGATATGGTCATCGAATTGATACACTTTTACATGAAATTAATAAAGACGGTAAACGTGAAGAATAATGGATAGACATTTGTCTATCCATTTTTTCAATGTAAAATAAGTTTTGCATAATTGCAATTACTACAAAAGAATAATGATGAGGTGAGTATATGGAAGGTGTAGTATTATTACATAAGCCAAAGGGAATGACATCACATGATTGTGTGTTCAAATTAAGAAAGATATTGCGTGAGAAACGAATTGGTCATACAGGGACACTGGATCCAGATGTAACAGGAGTATTACCTATTTGCGTTGGGCGTGCAACAAAAATTGCGCAATTTTTAACAAGTGAAACAAAAACATACGAAGGTGAAGTGACATTAGGATTTTCAACAACAACAGAAGATGCTTCTGGTGAAGTTGTGGAGAAACAAGATGTAAATCGTGTCATTACACGTAAAGAAGTAGAAGAGGTACTAGCGGAATTAACAGGGACAATTGAACAAATGCCGCCGATGTTCTCAGCTGTAAAAGTTAACGGGAAAAAACTATACGAATATGCAAGGGCAGGACAAGAAGTTGAACGTCCAGTTCGTACAATTACAATTCATGAATTTGGATTACTTGATGAACGTGAAGTTTTTGAAGGGGAAAATATTTCATTTCGTTTCCGTGTAACGTGTAGTAAAGGAACATATGTAAGAACACTAGCAGTAATGATAGGTGAAAAACTTGGATTTCCATCACATATGTCTCACCTTGTAAGAACAGCATCTGGTGAATTTTTACTAGAAGATTGCATATCATTTGAAGAAATTGAAGAAAACGTGCAAAATGGAACAGTAGAGTCTATTTTCATCTCAATTGATGAGGCGCTAAGTAAGTTTCCAAAAATGGTTGTAGATGAAAAGCAAGCTGAAAAAATAAAGAACGGTATGTTCTTAAAGAATGAATTAGAAACAACAGCACCATTTATTACAGTATTTGATAAAAATGATCGTTGCTTAGCAATTTATGAGCATCACCCAAAACACCCTGGAATGCTAAAGCCAATGAAAGTACTTGTGAATAATCAAGAACTAAAGCTATAATGAATTATTGGAAGGATTATTACAGAAAAAGGTGAATTCAAGCGTGAAACTTATTCATTTAACTCATCCACATGAACAAAATAAAATAGAATTACCACCTACTGTAATGGCATTAGGATATTTTGATGGCATTCATTTAGGACATCAACGTGTGATTCGAACAGCGAAAAAAATAGCGGATGAAAGAGGATGTAAAAGTGCTGTCATGACGTTCCATCCACACCCATCTGTTGTATTAGGAAAAAAAGAAGCGCATGTGGAGTATATTACACCGATGCGCCTTAAAGAAGAAATCATCGCAAGTTTAGGAATTGATATCTTATATGTGGTGAAATTCGATGAGCCATTTGCTGGATTATTACCACAGCAGTTTGTCGATGAGTATATTATTGGTTTAAATGTAAAGCATGTAGTAGCAGGCTTTGATTATTCATATGGACGTTTAGGAAAAGGGAAGATGGAGACTTTACCATTTCATGCAAGAGGGGAGTTTACACAGACCGTGATCGAAAAAGTTGAATATCAAGAAGAAAAAGTAAGTTCTACTTCATTACGAAAGTTAATTCGAAACGGTGAAATGGAACAAATTCCATCTATTTTAGGGAGAGCTTACACGGTAGAAGGAACAGTTGTACACGGTGATAAGCGTGGACGTCAAATTGGTTTCCCAACTGCAAATGTAGGTTTAAGTGATGAATATTTGTTGCCACCTGTAGGTGTATATGCGGTAAGATTGAAGGTTCATGATGAATGGCATGATGGTGTATGTAATATCGGATATAAACCAACTTTCAAAGAGAATGAGCGTCAATTATCTATTGAAGTGCATCTATTTGAATTTAATAAAGACATATACGATCAAAGTGTTACAGTGGAATGGCACATGCGTATAAGAGAAGAAAAAAAGTTTAATGGAATTGATGAGTTAGTTGCTCAAATCGCTCAAGATAAAAAGGTTGCCCAAGAATATTTTGCGAGCGTAAAGAATATACTTGCTTTTTCAAATGAAAAGTAGTATTCTATGTTATGTACTTTATGACAACCATTACTTGGCATTGCGACTCACCGATGCTTGCTAGGTAACTGGGGGTTTAATTATTAGGAGGTGAAATAGGATGGCTTTAACACAAGAGCGTAAAAATGAAATCATTGCACAATTTAGAACTCATGAGACTGATACTGGTTCTCCAGAGGTTCAAATTGCTGTCCTAACGGAGCAAATTAACACTCTAAACGAGCACTTACGTACTCACAAGAAGGATCATCATTCACGTCGTGGTCTATTAAAGATGGTTGGTAAACGTCGTAACTTACTTACTTACCTTCGTAATAGCGATATCACACGTTACCGTGAATTAATCACAAAGCTTGGCTTACGTCGATAGTCAAAGAAGCGGGAATATTCCCGCTTTTTTGTTAGGTAAAAATATATCTTCTACTCTTTATAGCTTACTTAATTTTCGGCAATACTAGAGGAAAGAATATTGTGATATACTATCCATTTACATAGAAGAATTGAATATTTTAAATTGAGAGGGGTACTTAAATGAGTCAGGAAAAGCAAGTCTTCTCGATAGATTTAGCTGGTCGTCAGCTAACAATTGAAACAAGTCAGCTTGCAAAACAAGCAAACGGAGCAGTATTAGTAAGATACGGCGACACAGCAGTTCTATCTACAGCAACTGCATCAAAAGAGCCAAAAAATGTAGATTTCTTCCCGCTTACAGTAAACTATGAAGAGCGTTTATATGCAGTTGGAAAAATCCCAGGCGGTTTTATTAAGCGCGAAGGCCGTCCAAGTGAAAAAGCAATTTTAGCAAGTCGTTTAATTGACCGTCCAATCCGTCCACTTTTCGCAGATGGTTTCCGTAATGAAGTACAAGTTGTCAGCATCGTAATGAGTGTTGATCAAGACTGTTCTTCTGAGATGGCAGCTATGCTTGGTTCTTCATTAGCATTATCTATTTCAGATATTCCATTTGAAGGTCCAATCGCAGGTGCGACAGTTGGTCGTATTAATGGCGAGTTCGTTATTAATCCAACAGTAGAACAGCAAGAACAAAGTGATATGCACCTTGTTGTAGCTGGTACGAAAGATGCAATTAACATGGTTGAAGCAGGAGCGGATCAAGTGCCTGAAGAAACAATGTTAGAAGCAATTATGTTTGGACACAATGAAATTAAACGTCTAATTGCATTCCAAGAAGAGATTGTACAAGCTGTCGGTAAAGAGAAAACAGCAGTGAAACTTTATGAAGTGGATGCTGATTTGAACCAAGCTGTACGTGAAATGGCTGAGACAGATATGCATTCTGCAATTCAAGTGCACGAAAAACATGCACGTGAAGATGCAATTAGCGTAGTGAAAAAGCGTGTAATTGAGCATTACGAAGCTGAGGAAGCTGATGCTGATACATTAGGACAAGTAAGTGAGATTTTATATAAAATTGTAAAAGAAGAAGTACGTCGTCTTATTACAGTTGAAAAAATCCGCCCAGATGGTCGTAAAGGTGACGAAATTCGTCCTTTAGCATCAGAGGTTGGCATTTTATCTCGTACACATGGTTCTGGTCTATTCACACGTGGACAAACGCAAGCATTAAGTATTTGTACATTAGGTGCATTAGGCGATGTGCAAATTTTAGATGGTCTAGGTGTAGAAGAGTCAAAACGCTTTATGCACCATTATAATTTCCCTTCATTTAGTGTTGGTGAAACAAGACCAATGCGTGGACCAGGTCGTCGTGAAATTGGTCACGGAGCACTAGGAGAACGTGCTCTTGAACCTGTGCTTCCATCTGAAAAGGATTTCCCATATACAGTTCGTCTTGTATCTGAAGTATTAGAGTCAAATGGTTCTACTTCACAAGCGAGTATTTGCGGTAGTACATTAGCGATGATGGATGCGGGTGTACCACTTAAAGCACCAGTTGCTGGTATTGCAATGGGTCTAGTGAAATCTGGTGAGCATTATACAATTTTAACAGATATTCAAGGAATGGAAGACCATTTAGGTGATATGGACTTTAAAGTAGCAGGTACTGCAAAAGGTGTAACTGCACTACAAATGGACATTAAAATCGATGGTTTATCTCGTGAGATTTTAGAAGAAGCATTACAACAAGCGAAAGTTGGTCGTATGCACATTCTAAATCATATGTTATCTGTTATCGCTGAACCTCGCATTGAGTTATCTGCGTATGCTCCGAAGATTATTACAATGGCAATTAACCCAGATAAAATTCGTGATGTTATTGGACCAAGTGGTAAACAGATCAATAAAATCATTGAAGAAACTGGCGTTAAAATTGACATCGAGCAAGATGGTACAGTATTTATTTCATCAATTAATCAAGAGATGAATGAAAAAGCGAAGAAAATTATCGAAGATATCGTTCGCGAAGTACAAGTAGGCGAAATCTACTTAGGAAAAGTTAAACGCGTTGAAAAATTCGGTGCGTTCGTTGAATTATTTAGCGGTAAAGATGGACTTGTTCACATTTCTGAACTTGCACTTGAGCGTGTAGGTAAGGTAGAAGACGTTGTGAAAATCGGTGATGAGATTTCAGTTAAAGTTATCGAGATTGACAAACAAGGTCGTGTAAACTTATCTAGAAAAGTATTGCTAAAAGAAGAGCAAGAAAAAGAAGCAGCTAAAGAAGAAGCAGCTAAAGAAGAAAACGCACAAGAGCAACAATAAGTGAAAGCCAGTTTAGCTGGCTTTTTTTGTTATGTAAAAAATGTGATTCATTTAGATTTTTATGTGAGTATAGGTATAGTTTTCATCATAACGCTCAAATTAACAAAGATAAGAAGAAAATGGTTTCTTTTTTATAGTTAATGGGAGGGTTTATATGAAAGCTCGTATATTAGCGTACATATTTATATTTTCTTTATATATGGGTTGTGGCTCTTATTCCGTTTTTGCGCAGGATAACTTGCATGAAGAGATTCAAAAGCATGTAAAACAGTACGAGATTATGCCGCAAAATGCGATGATTGATAAGATTTGGAAGGCTACGCCTGGGTATAATGGAAAACAAGTGGATATAGAAGCGTCCTATAATAATATGAAGAAAATCAAGAAGTTTGATCAAAAACAACTTGAATTTAAGGAAGTATCACCGAGTGTTCACTTAGAAGATTTACCACCAGCTCCGATTTATCGAGGACATCCAAATAAAAAGATGGTGGGATTAACAATTAATGTGGCCTGGGGTAATGAGTATTTGCCACGTATATTAGAGATATTGAAAAAACATGATGTGAAGGCGACTTTCTTTTTAGAAGGACGCTGGGTGAAAGAAAACTTACGATTTGCCAAAATGATTGTCGATGCAAATCAAGAAGTAGGAAATCATTCTTACACACACCCTAATATGAAAACGCTGTCTACAGATGAAATACGAGATCAATTACAAAAAACGAATCGAATGATAGAAGCAGCTACAAATCAGAAAGTGAGATGGTTTGCTCCGCCAAGTGGAAGCTTTCGGGATGAGGTAGTAAAAATAGCGGATGATTTCCAAATGGGGACGATTATGTGGACTGTAGATACAATTGATTGGAAGCGGCCAGAACCGGGTGTGCTATTGCAGAGAGTAATGCGAAAAATACATCCAGGTGCTATTGTGCTAATGCATCCTACTTCATCTACAACAGAAGCGCTAGATACTATGATTAAAAATTTAAAGGAACAAGGATATAAAGTGGGGAATATTACAGAATTACTAGATGAAAAACGTGTGGATTAAATACATTTGCATGACATTCATCTCTAAACTTGTTATCATTAAATAATAGCAATTATTTAGAGAAACTGGCATTAGGAGGAAAGTTTTTGATTAAAAAATATACGTGTAAAAATGGTGTAAGAATTGTTATGGAGAATATACCAACTGTACGCTCGGTTGCGATTGGTATATGGATCCACGCAGGTTCAAGAAATGAAAATGAAAAAAATAATGGGGTTTCGCACTTTTTGGAACATATGTTCTTTAAAGGGACAGAAACGCGAAGTGCAAGAGAGATTGCAGAATCATTTGATAGCATTGGTGGACAAGTAAATGCTTTTACTTCAAAAGAATATACATGTTACTATGCGAAAGTGCTAGATGAGCATGCTAAATATGCATTAGATGTTTTAGCAGATATGTTCTTTAATTCAACATTTGATGAGGAAGAACTGAAAAAAGAGAAGAATGTTGTATGTGAAGAAATAAAAATGTACGAAGATGCGCCAGATGATATTGTGCATGATATGTTAACGAAAGCAACATATGAAACGCATCCGCTTGGATATCCTATTTTAGGAACAGAAGAAACGCTTGAAACATTTACAGGTGATACGTTACGTCAATATATGAAAGATCATTACACACCTGAAAATGTTGTTGTATCAATTGCAGGGAATATTGATGAAGCATTTTTACAAACTGTAGAGCAATATTTCGGTAGTTACGAAGGGACAACAAATCGTGAACAAGTACATAGCCCAATTTTCCATTTCAATAAAGTAGCACGTAAGAAGGAAACAGAACAAGCTCATTTATGTTTAGGATATAAAGGCTTGCAAATGGGACACGAAGATATTTATAACTTAATTGTATTAAATAATGTTTTAGGCGGTAGTATGAGTAGCCGTTTATTCCAAGAAGTACGTGAGCAACGTGGATTGGCGTACTCAGTATTCTCTTATCACTCTTCTTATGAAGATACAGGAATGTTAACACTTTACGGTGGAACAGGTAGTAAACAATTAGATACACTGTATGAAACAATGCAAGAAACGTTAAATACGTTGAAAAATACAGGTATTACAGAAAAAGAGCTTGTTAATAGTAAAGAACAATTAAAAGGAAACTTAATGTTAAGTTTAGAAAGTACGAATAGTCGTATGAGTCGTAATGGTAAAAACGAATTGCTTCTTCGTAAACATCGTTCTCTTGATGAGATTATTGAAAGTGTAAACACTGTAACAAAGCAAAATGTAGACGAGTTAATTCGCAATATGTTTACCGATGAATTCTCTGCGGCACTTATTAGTCCAGATGGAAAACTGCCAAAAGGAATGAAACTTTAATCGATCTTGTAATTCATTCGCTTTCGGAAATAACCGTATCTCTTTTATATGAGATGCGGTTATTTTTTTTATATATGCAGAATAGGTACTTATTATAGGATAACCTTCATAAAAAGTAGGATAGGGGGAGATTTAATGCGTTTAAGTGAATTAAGTGGCAAAGAGATTGTGGATTTAGAAAGAGCGGAAAAAATGGGAGTTTTAGGTCATGCAGATTTAGAAATTGATGAGAGAGATGGAAAAATACAAGCGCTTATTATACCTGCTGGGAAATGGGGAGGTTTTAAAAGAGAACAGCAAGAAGTGAGAGTAGAATGGAGCAAAATAAAGAAGGTTGGAAATGATATGATACTTTGCGATCTTACGAACCATTCAAGATCATAGTGAAAGATGACCATTTTGGTTGTCTTTTTTTTATCTTTATATAAAGAAGATAAATCACGTGTGCTTTTTGTTTTTCAATCACCTCAAACTCGTACATTACATATGATGTGGAGGAAAAAGAAAAAGTAGGCATTTTTCTTATAAATGAAAGAAAAAGAAGGTGAATTAGGGAATGTTGACTGAGATGCATATTGCTGTCATAGGAGGAGATGCACGGCAGCTAGAAGTAATTCGCAAGCTAGTCGAACTGGACGCGAAACTTTCATTAATAGGGTTTGAACAGTTAGATCATGGCTTCACAGGGGCAGCAAAGGAAAGTATACAAGATTTAAATTTCACTTCTTTAGATGCAATTATTTTGCCGGTTGCAGGGACGAATGCCAGAGGAGAAGTAGATACTATTTTTTCAAATGAAAAAGTTTCCATAACGAAAGAACAAATTGAAAAGACGCCAGAAAACTTCACTATATATTCAGGTATTGGTACACCTTACTTGGAAAATCTCGTAGCTACTACAAATCGCAAACTTGTAAAATTATTTGATCGTGATGATGTTGCAATCTATAACTCTATTCCGACCGTAGAAGGTACACTAATGATGGTTATTCAACATACTGATTACACAATTCATGGATCGAATGTAATGGTTTTAGGATTTGGTAGAACTGGTATGAGTGTTGCAAGAGCCTTTCAATCATTAGGAGCACATGTCAAAGTTGGAGCGAGACGTTCGGAACATATTGCTCGTATTACAGAAATGATGTTTTCTCCTTTTCATATGCAAGACATAGAGAAAGAAGTAGGTAATATCGATATTGTTATTAATACAATTCCGCATCTCGTTGTGACAGCGAATGTTATTTCAAAAATGCCAGCTCATACGCTAGTTATTGATTTAGCTTCTAAGCCAGGTGGCACGGACTTTCGCTATGCGGAGAAGCGTGGAGTGAAGGCACTATTAGCACCTGGTCTTCCTGGGATTGTTGCACCGAAAACAGCAGGACAAATATTAGCGAATGTTCTTTCTCAGTTATTAATAGCAGATGCAATCGCAAAGGAGGATGATGAGAAATGAGTTTGAAGGGAAAACGAATTGGTTTCGGATTTACAGGGTCACATTGTACGTATGAAGAAGTTATGCCACATTTAGAGAAGTTAATTGCAGAAGGTGCAGAAGTACGTCCCGTTGTTTCTTATACTGTCCAATCAACAAATACTAGATTTGGCGAAGGGGAAGAATGGATTAAAAAGATCGAAGAAATAACCGGTTTTAAGGCAATTAATTCAATCGTTGGCGCAGAGCCACTAGGACCGAAAATTCCACTAGATTGCATGGTGATCGCACCACTAACAGGGAATTCGATGAGTAAATTTGCAAATGCAATGACAGACTCTCCAGTATTAATGGCAGCAAAAGCGACGCTTAGAAATGGGAAGCCTGTCGTATTGGCTGTTTCGACGAATGATGCTTTAGGGCTTAATGGAGTAAATCTAATTACACCAACAAGGTGACGACAAAGCGCGAACGCTTATATGTCGCCATCTTGAGGGAGCTTAGGGTAAAGCAC
>NZ_JAWRYM010000355.1:0-286 GCF_046534555.1 Bacillus sp. SIMBA_074
TGCCGTCCCATTGTGTTTCCTTGAAATCAGCTTTCACTCCAAGGCGTTTTGCGACTTCTTTAGAGATTTCAACATCAAACCCCGTTAATTTGCCTGAATCATCGTGGAATGTGAAAGGAGGGTATGTACCTTCTGTTCCGACGGTTAATACGCCATCTTTTTTGACTTTATCATATAGACTTTCTTGTGAAGAAGACTTATTGCCGTTATCGTTCGCCTCATTTTTTGTATTTGAACCACATGCAGTAAGTACAAAAGTGAAAGCTAACAATAGCGATAAAAGCGG
>NZ_JAWRYM010000356.1:0-286 GCF_046534555.1 Bacillus sp. SIMBA_074
TTTACCGCATCTGCATTAAACGGAGTGCCGTCGTGGAACGTAACGCCTTGCCTGAGCTTGAAGGTCCATGTTTTCCCGTCATCCGAAACGGTCCAGCTTTCTGCCAGACGTGGTACGATTTCCATCTTTTCATTAAAAGCAACGAGCGTATCCAGGACCTGGTAATTGATCAAGCTTGAGATCGTATCCGTAGCGTTTTGCGGGTCCAAGCTCACGGGATCTCCCGTTAGAGCTACCACCAAGTCTTTTGCTTCTATTTCACCTGAAGAGGCTGACTCATTTGAGC
>NZ_JAWRYM010000357.1:0-286 GCF_046534555.1 Bacillus sp. SIMBA_074
TTTTTAAATTCAGGTGTACGCGCATGAAAATTTTGTGATTTTGGCAAGCAAATCCAGAAAATGAGACTTGCCACCAAGCTGATAAAGCTGATTGAGCCCATCGCCACATGCCAGTTGAACAGATCAGTCAGCGTTCCCGATATGATGCGTCCGCAGACCGCCCCAAGTGAATTTCCGCTTATGTAGAGCCCCATCGCGACACCAAGGCTTCTGGGCTCCATTTCCTCTCCCAAATATGCCATGGCAATAGACGGCAGGCCCCCTAAAGCAATTCCCTGAATGATGC
>NZ_JAWRYM010000069.1:0-2249 GCF_046534555.1 Bacillus sp. SIMBA_074
TAAAGTTAGTTTGTCTAGCATCTAAAAATAAAAATTGACGTTCACGTTGTTTGTTTCGTTCAGTTTTCAAAGAACTAAAAGCGGGTGAAGAGAATCGAACTCTCGACCAGAGCTTGGAAGGCTCTTGTTTTACCACTAAACTACACCCGCGTGGTCGGGAAGACAGGATTTGAACCTGCGACCCCCTGGTCCCAAACCAGGTGCTCTACCAAGCTGAGCCACTTCCCGTTATGGCGCGCCCGAGAGGAGTCGAACCCCTAACCTCTTGATCCGTAGTCAAACGCTCTATCCAATTGAGCTACGGGCGCTTATTCATGATGTTTTTTCGTCGTTGTATTTTGGCGACTCAATTATCTTACCATACTACATTTTCAAATGCAAGTACTTTTTAAAAGATTTTTTGATGCGGCCGAGAGGACTTGAACCTCCACGGGGTTTCCCCCACTAGGCCCTCAACCTAGCGCGTCTGCCGTTCCGCCACGACCGCGCGGAAAAAACAAAAGTGAGCCATGAAGGATTCGAACCTTCGACCCTCTGATTAAAAGTCAGATGCTCTACCAACTGAGCTAATGGCTCGTAAATGGCTGGGCTAGCTGGATTCGAACCAGCGCATGACGGAGTCAAAGTCCGTTGCCTTACCGCTTGGCTATAGCCCATCGAAATAGTTATCTTCTTTTCAAAGACAAATGTTATTTTACCATAATATCCAATAAAAAACAACTGCTATATAGCAGAAGTTAAAATGGCGGTCCCGACCGGGGTCGAACCGGCGATCTCCTGCGTGACAGGCAGGCATGTTAACCACTACACCACGGGACCATTTGGTTGCGGGGACAGGATTTGAACCTGCGACCTTCGGGTTATGAGCCCGACGAGCTACCGTACTGCTCCACCCCGCGATAATATTATTTATATAATTTATATGGTGGAGGATGACGGGATCGAACCGCCGACCCCCTGCTTGTAAGGCAGGTGCTCTCCCAGCTGAGCTAATCCTCCGAAGTGGTGACCCGTACGGGATTCGAACCCGTGTTACCGCCGTGAAAGGGCGGTGTCTTAACCACTTGACCAACGGGCCAATATGTATGGCAGAGAAGAAGGGATTCGAACCCTCGCACCGCGTTAGCGATCTACTCCCTTAGCAGGGGAGCCCCTTGAGCCACTTGGGTACTTCTCTGTATGGCTCCGCAGGTAGGACTCGAACCTACGACCGATCGGTTAACAGCCGATAGCTCTACCACTGAGCTACTGCGGAATAATGAAGACAATTTGTATCTTATAAAAATTCTCATCGTAAGTCAAGAAGTTTTTTCACAACATCTTGCGCAAACGTGACATGTTTATAATATACTGGATTGCGTTTTCACTGTCAAGATGTTTTCACTACCAGTTTTAGTTGTCCTTTACACTTTCCACATACATATCTTTGTGTATTTATTTGACGTCTTCTTACATATTGAAAAGAACACCCCATACATTCATACATAGAAACTCTCGTTTCCTCCTCACTAATCATTCGTTTACAAAAACGTGGTGCACCTACTTTCTTTAATAACTCACGAAAATCTCTATCTCGATGCTTATACCCTTTTCCTGTGATATGTAAGTGATAATGACAAAGTTCATGTTTAACAATCCCGACTAACTCTTCTTTTCCATATACTTCGTAATATCGATAATTCAATTCTATATTATGATTCTTCAATAGATAGCGCCCACCAGTTGTACGTAACCTACTATTAAACATCGCTTTATGTAAAAACGGCATTCCAAAGCATTGTAACGATACCTCTTCCACTAACCGCTGAATTTCTTGCTCATCCATTCTCATTCCTCCTAAACTAAAAAATATTTTCACACTTTTCTCCCTTCTTATACATATAGTAAATAGTACATATACCCATCCTCATTCAAGAAGCGTGATTTCTAAAAATGCAGCATTGCTAGAAATCCACTCACCAACCTCTCATTAAAGTTACTTTAACTAAAAGGAGCTACTTTTTTTGAGAGCAGGATTAAACAAGGAGGGATTCCTATGCCCACGTGGCTAAAGAAACAAATGCAACGTGCATATTTTGAGAAAAACCGGTATCAAATCAAGTTACTAAATGAATGCTGGTTTTATTATAGTAAAATACATCAAAGCTCATAATCAATTAAACTTTCCAGTTCATGAAGTGACCCCTAAAAGTTAGACACGGTTATTTCATTAGGCAACTTGATCCAAATGAGTCCGGTATTGTACCGGG
>NZ_JAWRYM010000358.1:0-285 GCF_046534555.1 Bacillus sp. SIMBA_074
CCACTTTACAGCCGAAAAACTCACATAATGTCAATGCTAATTCTAAACTTGGGTTGTATTTATTCTGCTCGATAGCGAGGAGGGATTGTCTAGTGATTTGAACAGAGGAAGCTAATTGCTCTTGGGTGATGTCTCTAACGACACGGAATTGTTTTACTTTATTTTTAATCAAATATACAAAGTCTCCTTTTTGTAAATTTGTTACATTTACCATATCCATTTTTAGGTAAAAAGTAAATAAAACTTTACAAAAGGTAAATGAAACTTTACGAGAAATATTGCTTG
>NZ_JAWRYM010000359.1:0-284 GCF_046534555.1 Bacillus sp. SIMBA_074
GCCCGGTGGGGAGCGACGAGCAGATCGCGCAGGGCATCCATTGGGCGGTCGACAACGGTGCGAAGGTCATCAACATGTCGCTGACCCGCAACACTCTGGATTGGCCGCCCAGCTGGGACGAGGCCTTCCAGTACGCGTTCGCCCATGACGTCGTCATCGTGGCCGCGGCCGGCAACCGCGGCAGCGGCACCAGTGAGGTGGGAGCGCCGGCGACCATCCCTGGCGTACTCACCGTCGCCGGCGTCGATCGCGCCGGGAAGGCGAGTTTCGACGCCTCGGCGCAG
>NZ_JAWRYM010000360.1:0-284 GCF_046534555.1 Bacillus sp. SIMBA_074
TGGGCAAATCGTGGAGAATTTTTTTTTCATTTTTGCAGGGATTTTTGGGTGGCGAAATTGCAGATCAGATCTGTAGGTTTTGGTGCTAGATCTGCAGAATCTAATTGCAGACCTGTATTCTTTGGGAAAAAACATCCGATTTCAAAAAAAAATCGGTCGAATCGGAGCCCGGAAGAAGGAGATATTGCTGATTTATCAGATGATGAGCAGCTGATGGTCGACAATCAAACACAAACAGAAATATTCTGGGTTAGATCTACAACACTGCGAGTTCTTGAGACCTT
>NZ_JAWRYM010000361.1:0-284 GCF_046534555.1 Bacillus sp. SIMBA_074
GGCCATTGAAAAAAGATTTGCAAAAAATAAGTATGCCATATTGCTGGAAAGGGCTCTAAAGCTTTCCGACGAGCTTGAATTATTTTTCATAAAATGGATTCCAAATCTCGAAAACAAATCCGCGGATGAGTTGGCAAGACGGGCCATTCGCTTGAATAAAGCTTTAGGAAATTCATGAACAAGACAGCTGATTTTTCATTATTATTCGTTGTATTCATCTGGGGCGTCACGTTTGTAATGGTTCAAAATGCCCTATCTTTTCTTGAACCATTCACGTTCAATGC
>NZ_JAWRYM010000362.1:0-284 GCF_046534555.1 Bacillus sp. SIMBA_074
GACCTTTTTCATCAAAAATCCCTCCCCTTTTTCTCTTTACAGCATGCAATGTTCTTAAATGATCGACATTTCTTTTCCTACTTTTTCATAAATCGCTAATGCACGATCCAGCATCTCTTTTGTATGAGCAGCAGTGGGCATATTCCGCACTCTTCCTGTTCCTTTTGGAACGGTAGGAAATACGATGGATTTAGCATATACGCCTTCTTCATTCAGCCTCTTTGAGAATTGCTGCGTTTTTGCTTCATCACCTATAATGCAAGGCGTAATCGGTGTTTCGCTCG
>NZ_JAWRYM010000363.1:0-284 GCF_046534555.1 Bacillus sp. SIMBA_074
CCGTCCATGTGCGGGGTGCCGATGCCGGCCTTGCCGATCACGGCGAGCGTGTAGTACTCCTCGAGGAAGAGCTGCCCAGACGTGTAGAAGCCGTGGCTGAGCGGGCCGACCTCCTCGAGCAACTGCCGGCTGCGGTCCACGATAGCGGCCATCGCCTCGTCCCAGGACGCCGGCACCAGCTCGCCATCGCGGCGGATGAGCGGATGCGTCAGGCGGTCGCGCCCGCGCATCCCCTCCCAGCTGGCGTAGAGGCCCTTCGGCCCGAGCCTGCCGTGGTTGACGGG
>NZ_JAWRYM010000364.1:0-284 GCF_046534555.1 Bacillus sp. SIMBA_074
CTCTCCAACGAAATTCGAATCTAGCCTTCGAAAGGGCATCATCCCGTTTTTGTGCATCCTTATGGCCCTTTGCAAGGTCAGCTGCGTGGGCTGCAATTTTATAAGTAATGACCCCTACTCGAACATCCTCTTTATTCGGAAGTCCCAAATGCTCTTTCGGTGTCACATAACATAGCATGGCAGTTCCAAACCATCCAATCATTGCAGCACCAATCGCAGAAGTAATATGATCGTATCCAGGAGCTATATCCGTTGTTAAAGGTCCTAAGGTATAGAATGGAGCT
>NZ_JAWRYM010000365.1:0-284 GCF_046534555.1 Bacillus sp. SIMBA_074
TTCATCATTAATTCAATCTATGCGATTTTTGGTATAACCGTTGAGAATACCGCAGGCGGATGGATTGTTGCTATGGCAATTTTCCCATTACTTTATGTACTCTATAAAAACCGGCTTCAATTTTCAGGGTTCTATAAAAATGGCAAACAAGTAAAACTCTCAAACAGGACAACGACAATCCTGCTTTGCTTCTCGGTGCTAATGTTAACGGTTGCCCCCTTATTTTGCTAACGGAATATAAAAAAGAGCATGTTTTGATCAAAACATGCTCTTTTTTATGCAGT
>NZ_JAWRYM010000366.1:0-284 GCF_046534555.1 Bacillus sp. SIMBA_074
CCGTGTACCGGCGCTGGGCCTCCAAGGGCGACCTGGTGGTCGACGCGATCGCCTGCATGAAGAAGAACGACATCGACCTGGACAACCTGCCCGACACCGGCACGCTGCGCGGTGATCTGGTGGCGATGATCCGGCCGCACGCCATCCAGGACGGCGAGAAGAAGCTCCAGGTCATGGCGGGCATCACGTCGATGCTCGCCCGCGACCCTCAGCTGGTGGATGCGGTGACGGCGGCGATCGTCGAACCGCGCGCCTCCCTCAACCGCGTGTTCATGCGGCGGGCG